>NZ_QTNG01000005.1:0-141463 GCF_003603525.1 Acidaminococcus sp. AM33-14BH
CCAGGAGTGCATAGACACTTTAGCACCCCAAAATTTGACAAAGAACCTTTTTTTTTGAGGGTTTGACAAGCGGAAGCAGCCTTTCTATACTTAGGAAAGAAGTAACAAGGAAAAGAGGGGGATTTTCCATTGGATACACAAAAAGAAGCCCTTTGGCACCTCATTGATGAACAAAAAGGGGTACTTATTTCGACGGCTGACGACATTTATGACCACCCTGAATGGGAAGGAAAGGAGGTCCATGCAGCTTCGCTGCTGACGGACCTTTTTAAGGAAATGGGGTTTGCAGTGGAACTTGGCGTGGGCGGACTTCCAACCGCCTTTCGTGCACGGTACCAACATGAGGAAGGCGGGCCATCCATTGGCCTATTATGCGAATATGACGCACTTAAGGATTTTGGTCACGGCTGCGGCCATCATCTCCAAGGACCGGCCGTGATTGGAGCAGCCCATGCCTTGAAAGAAATCCTCACTGACCGTCCCTACCAGCTTGTCATTTACGGAACGCCAGCTGAAGAAAGCTTTGGCGGCAAGATCAATATGCTTGAAGCCGGTCTTTTCCAGGATATCGATGTCGCACTCATGATGCATGGCGGTCCTTACACCCAAACTGATGTCAAGAGCCTTGCCCTCAGTGAGATCCTTGCCACCTTCCATGGCAAATCCTCCCATGCGGCCATTGCGCCCCACAAAGGGCGGTCGGCACTGGACGCCCTGCTTCTTGCCTTTAACGGAATCGAATATCTGCGCGAACATGTGCCTGACGATGTCCGCATGCACTATACCATTGAAACCTTGCCCGGTCCCAATAATATCGTTCCCGATACAGCAGTCGGATCCTTCTGCCTTCGCTCTTATTCTCGGGAAGCCCTTGATGAAGTTGTAAGCCGCGTTCGCGATATCCTAAAGGGCGCGGCCCTTATGGCTGGTGTAACGGTTACTATGGTTGACCGTCCTTCTTTTGACGATAAACTGCCTGCACCAACCCTCAATGCCGTCATCATGGAAAATGCCAAGGCCTGCGGCGCTCCAGGGATTGCACCGCCTCGCGAAAAGACAGGTTCCACGGATTTTGGCAATGTCCTTCACCGTATGCCCGGCGCCTGCGCCCGCATCAAGTTCGTTCCGGAAGGCGCGGCAGCCCATTCCCAGGAATATTTGGATCATGGCAAGGATGACATGGGCCATGCCGCCATCCTATATGGTGCCAAGATTCTTGCAGGAACGGCTTATGACCTCATTTGCGGCAAGGATCTCATGGACCGGATCAAAGAAGATTTTCAAAAGGAGCTTACGAAACGCCAATGAAACCCAATAAGAACACAGGCGGCTATTTTGCCACCCATTATGATGAAATCATTCACTGGCTCATGGCCTGCTATGCTGGCTTTGGCGGGATGTATTCCGTAGTGCTCCATGCCCGGAATTTTGTCAATGCCCAGACGGGGAACCTCATGAGCATTACGGAAGATTTTTTGGGCGGTGATTTTTTCTCCGTCATGACAAGGGTAGGGGCCCTCATCATGTTTGCCGCTGGGGTTGTGGTTTCTTTCCTGCTTTCCCAGAAAATCCAAAAAGATATGCGCAAAATCGTCATCTGCGTCAATGCCGTTGCCATAACCCTCGTAGCGCTCATGCCTCTTACTTGGGACCCCATTATGACCATCTATCCCATGATTTTTGCGGCCAGTTTTCAATGGGGAACTTTTTCCGAAGCCCAGGGCTATGCCAGTGCGACCATCTTTCTTTCAAATAACACGAAGCAGTCCGTACTTGCTTGGACCCAGTTTTTTATGACGAAGGACTGGAAATATTTCCACAAGGCCATTCTCTATACAGGGACCATCCTTTCCTTTATGGCTGGCTGCCTGGCAGCCGGATTTGCTGTCCTGCGGGAAGGCGTCTATGGAGCCTTTTATGGGTATGCCCTTCTTGTCATTGCCATGATCCTTGTCCATCTTTCCGACCGGTATGGCGGAACAGAAGAGGAAGAGGCCATGGACCGGATCAAAGAAGTGGAAGAAGAAGAAAAGATGCCCGTATGACGGTTCTTCCTATTTTCGTGCTCACTTGCAGAAAAAAGGATCTATTAAAAGGGCATAAAAGGGGATGACAGCAATGAGCAATCCAATTTTATATTCTGATGATCAAATGACAGCTTTGGGAAGGATCGTGTACCCGGAAATCAAGATTGAACGAGGGTCCATGACCTTCCTCATCGGACCCAGCGGCTGCGGCAAAAGTACCTATCTGCGGCTCCTTAACGGCACCCTCCTGCCAGATAAAGGAACCGTCCGTTATGAGGGAAGGCCGCTTGCCAGCTATGACATCCTCAGCTATCGGAAAAAAGTACTTCGTGTACCTCAGGAACCTTTTTTATTTGAAGGGATCATCAAGGAAAACTTTGAAGCGTATTATGGGGTCCTGCGTGAAAAGCCGCCTTATCTGGATCAGATGCGGGAAGCCCTTCGGCGGGCCGCCCTTCCTATTTCCATCGAAACTGACTGCCGCAGTCTTTCTGGCGGGGAACGGCAGCGCGCTTATCTTGCCCTTTTTCTTTCTTTTTCCCCTGATGTTCTGCTGCTGGATGAACCCACTGCGTCCCTTGATGAAGATACAGCGCGAACCCTGTTTCATTCCTTAAAGGAAGAAAGCCATCAGACGGGAAGGACCCTCTTATGTGTGTGCCATGATACCCACCTCACGCATGAATTTGCTGATGCCACGATTTTTCTAGCAGGAGGCCATGAAAAATGAACCTGTTCCTGATGCAGTTTCTGCAATTTTCGACGGTTTATCTCTTGCTCCTTTTGATTCTTTTTATTATGAAGCGGTGCCGCATTGAAAAGACAGGCCTGCTTCTTACGGCAAGCGCGAAGATGACCATCCAGCTCATCCTTTCAGGATGGGTCCTGACCTATCTTTTTGATAGACCCAACTCGTTATGGACCGGTCTTTATTTATTTGTCATGATGGCTTTTTCCATCCACCGCGTCCTATCCAAAAATCCGGGCCTTTCTCCTTCTTTCCGTTTTGTGATTGGTCTATCCATGACTCTAGGCGGGTTTTCCATTTTAGCCTTCTTTGTCATGGCTGTCGCAAGAAGACCTTTTTTTGACCCGCAGTATGTCATCCCTTTGGGCGGCATGCTCCTCGGCAATGCCATGAACAGCGTTTCCCTAGGCATCAAGACCTTTCGGGAGACCCTGGTGGGGCAGCAGGCCCGTATGGAAGCCTTGACCTGCCTAGGCGCGGATAGTGGAGACATTCTCCAGCCATTTGTCATCAGGGCCCTTGAAACGGCCATGGTTCCGACGCTGAACTCCATGGTGGGCATGGGCATCGTGTCCCTGCCGGGCATGATGACCGGGCAGATCCTTGCTGGGGCGCCTCCGCTTTTGGCCATTCTCTACCAGATCTCCATCATGATTGCCATTGCTTCCGTCGTTACCTTGACAAGTTTTGCCTCCCTTTATGCAGGAGCGCGGACCCTTTACGATAAAAAGACACAAATGATTCGGCTCCCTGAAACAAAAGGGCACTGACTTGTCAGACGTGCAGTTTTTCAGATAATTGCCATGACTTTTTCTATGCAACATGATAAAATGAAACATATTGACGCTTGTCATGAGAACGGAATGGCCCACAGGCTGAGAGGGGACGCTTCTTCCCGCCCCCAAGACAAGCGGCGCATTATCAGAGGCCCACAAGGAATTCCCCTTCGTGGGCCAAAACCTTGGGAGGGTATGCACCAATGCAATCAGATGAACGAAATTTGTCCCTTGTTATGGATCTTTATGAAATGACCATGGCAAATGGCTATTTTAGTGATGGTCTGGACAAGATAAAGAAAGTCACTTTCGATGTCTTTTATCGAAACAATCCTGATAATGGCGGCTATGCCATCTTTGCTGGCCTGGAACAAGTGCTCGAACTGGTGAAGAATTTCCATTTCTCAAAGAGTGACGTAGCTTATTTCCGCAGCCTCCATCTGTTTAGCGAAGAATTCCTGACCTATCTTGAAAGCTATCATTTCCATGGCGATATCGATGCCCTGCCCGAAGGAACCGTCATGTATCCCCATGAACCCATCCTGACGGTTACCGCGCCCATGCTCGATGCCCAGCTGCTTGAAACCGCTATCCTTGCGGAAATCAATCATCAGTCCCTCATTGCGACAAAGACGAACCGGATTGTCCGCGCGGCCCAGGGCCGCGTTGTATCTGACTTTGGTGCACGCCGGGCCCACAACATGGATGCAGCTGTCTATGGAGCCCGTGCCGCTTATATTGGTGGGGCCAATGGGACCGCAACCGTCCTTGCAGGCAAGGAATTTGGTATTCCCGTAGGCGGTACCATGGCCCACAGCTGGGTGATGTACTTTGATGACGAATTTGAAGCCTTCAAAAAATATGCGGAGATCTACCCGGATAATGTGGTCCTTCTCATTGATACGTATGACGTCATCCATTCCGGTCTGCCCAATGCTATCCGGACGGCAAAGGAAATCCTTCATCCCATGGGCAAACGGCTCAAAGGCGTGCGCATTGATTCTGGGGACCTGGCTTACCTTTCCAAACGGGTCCGCAAGATCCTTGATGATGAAGGGCTCCATGACTGTCAAATTGTGGCTTCAAACAGCCTTGATGAATATACCATTCGGTCCATCCTTGATCAGGGAGGACGCATCGATTCCTTTGGCGTTGGTGAACGCCTCATTACTGCTAAAAGCGATCCGGTCTTCGGTGCGGTTTATAAGCTGGTTGCTGTCGAAAACCAAGACAAGACCTGGACGCCGCGCATCAAGGTTTCTGAATCCATTGAAAAGATTACGAATCCTGGCCGGAAGGACTTGTACCGTATCTACAACAGCAATGGCAAGGCCCTTTGTGATCTCATTGCCTGCGAGGGTGAAACGGTTGACCTTTCGGCGCCCTTCCGCTATGTCGATCCCAAGGAACCTTGGCGTCTCCGTCACTATACAAACTGCACGGCCAAAGCCCTCAAGGTTCCCGTTGTCCGTGACGGCAAGGTAATCTATCAAACACCAAGCCTTGACGCAATCCGTGAGTATGTGCGGCATCAGCTGACCGAAGAAATCTGGGAGGAAGAACAGCGCTTTGAAAATCCGCATCCTCACTTCATGGATATGACGCCAGCCTACTACGAAGAAAAGATGCAGGTCTTGGCTCAATCGAGAAAAGGCCGCTAAAAACGTTTCCCTGTCCTTATAAGGACAGGGTTTTCTTTTTTCTTTATCAAGCGACTTGAGGATAAAGAGGGGACTTCCCGAATTGGTTCTAAGACGGAGTCGGGGATAGGTCTATTGCAGTTCTGTCATTATAATGGCGATATCGCACCAGCCGCAAGATAAATGTCCCCGCTGATTACCATTCCCTTTATCATTTCTTCTTTCGTTCGGCCCACGAGAGAAAGGATTTCTTCGCGCGGGGCTGTAGGAGCCGGCGTGCTTCGGTGAGGATCAGGCCTTTTTTTGCCGCGCGGAAAAAGCGCTTCCCCAGTTCGTGTTCCAGTTCCAGAAGGGGCCTTGATAAGGTAAGCTCGTCAGATGATGGAATGATGCTGCTTTGGTTATGTTTTCTTCTCGGGTAGCCGCCAAGAAGCAGCGTAGGGATTGCGGCTTCATATACTTCATATACCTCTCTTAAGGATCGAAAAACGTATGATAAAGGACGTAACCATCATTTCGTCGATTATATCCTTTTCTTTTACTGAAACAAAGGGACGATGAATGGGGGGGTAAGAGGTACCTTCAGCCGTGGGTATTAACCTTAGAAGCCAGTGAATCGATGAAATGATTTCAAGAATCGATGCAGATTGATTCAAAGCTGTCCTTTTTTTTGACTTCTTTTTAGCGTCTTGATACACTGAAATGAGTTACTTAAACGGAATACAGAAAGGAGTAGGAAAAGATGAAAAAATGGAGTCATGTTTTATCTGCGGCGATTCTTACGGTAGGAATTTGCCTGGGCTATGGGCAGGAAGCCCAGGCCATGGTGGGCGGGAAACCGGTCATTGGAATTTCCTGGAAAAGTCCTAAACAGGCAAAATCATATGAGGCTTTCAAAAAGATCATTACAATGGCCGGTGGGATTCCTGTCGAACTAGATCAGATCAAAAGCACGGACGTCACCTATGCCGCCGATGGAACGGTGGACAAGGCCTATGTGGAACCTTCTGGGATGCTGAAACAGGCGTATGCTGATAAAATTCGCCATGATGGATTCGAACGGACCAATATCCAGACTGTGATGCAGGGAATCGATGGTGTATTTGGAACGGGTGGGGAAGACATCAGTCCCTCCCTGTACAAAGTACCAGAGACAGAAAAAAATCACGGTGAAACAATCAATGCGGCCCGGGATATTTCTGACTACGCACTGCAGGATTACTGCCGCCGTCATGATATTCCCGTTCTTAACGTATGCCGCAGCGAACAGATGATGGGCATTGTGTACGGCGTCACCTTCATTCAGGATATTCCTGATTATTACAAGACACAGGGCGTCAAGGCCTATAAGGAAATCCATCGCATGGCACCGGGAACGCCCAATCGCGACTATACCCATCATGCAATCCGTATCCTGCCCGTGAACAGCAAGTTACGCAGCATTGTAGGGGACGATACGTTTGACAAGGTTTCTTCTTGGCATCATCAGAATATCCTTTCCGTTGCAGGAACGGGTCTCATCCAGACGGCAGAATATACCGATCAGGGACTGAGCCTTGTCGAGGGCGTTGAAGATCCTCATCGCAAATTTGCAGTTGGGCTTCAATTCCATCCGGAAAATGACATCAAGCAAGTTGTCCTGAACCATAAGGACCCGAAAGGCTATGCTGATGTTGACATCTGTCTTGCTTTCTTTAAGGCGTTGATCGCTGCTTCCCAAAAATAAGGACAACATAAAATGCCCGCTCCACTGAAATGTACCCTCTTTACTGGACACCCAGTAAGGAGGGTACATTTCACAAGGAGCGTTTTTTTTTTACTTTTGATTTGTCAGGAGCGGGTCTTTTTCAGTGAAATACCTAACAATCAGCTCTTTATAGCAGGCCATGGCCTTGCTGACGTAGGTATCTTTTTTGTGGACCGTACACATTTCCCACAAGGGATCGCCGGGAATTCGGTAAAACGCCACATCGTCCTTGCCGCGGATATAGCCCGCCGAGGTGATGGTACAGGCAAGACCGCTTGCCACGATCTTTAACAGGGCGCGGATGCTGCCTGATTCAAAAAGGACATAGGGACGGATCTTAGCTGCCCCGAGGATCCGGTTGATGAGGCTTCGCATGGTCGATTCCTTGTAGATGAGCACAAAGGGCAGCTCCTTGATTGCTGATAGGTCCATATAGGGAAGGTCTTCCAAATAGGTCCCTACAGGCGCCGCGTCCTTGGCCAGGGGATGCTTCCGCGGCAGGCACAGGAGCAGGGGCTCATAGCGGATGTGGTCATACTGCAGATCGGCCAGTTTCTGCTGCTCCGAAAGCGTGACAAGTCCCAGGTCAACATAGCCTTGGGCAATCTGGAGCTGCTGGTTATGGACGCGCATTTCGTGAGGCTCCACGATGATGCCGGGAAACTGACGGTGGAAGGCAGGGTATGTGGCAACAAACATATCAAGGCCGCGCTCCCGAGAAAAGGTAAAGGAAAGATGGCCTAAGTTGTCTTGAGCAAGGTCGTTGATGATGTTGTAGGCTTCCCTTTTTTCAATGAGCATCTGCCGGCCATATTTTAGATAGACCTTTCCTGCATCCGTTGGCGTAAGGTCGTGCTTTCTGCGGTAAAACAGCTTGATGCCCAAGGCATTTTCCAGTTTGAGAAGCTGCTGGTTGAGGGCGGACTGGGTCACAAAAAGTTGCTCGGCTGCCCGTGTGATATTCCCCGTTTCTGCAATCTTGACAATGTATTCAATCTGTTTTAGGTCCATGGATGCCTCCTTGGGCACGTATGCCCGCCTTTAAAAAGGGGAGAGCTGCCGACATGTATCGTTTCATGCAGGGTAGGCTCTTTTTTGGAAATTAGGTTAACTTTTAATTAGAATTTCTTAGAATAATTCTAAAAACAAACAATTTGAATTATAGTACCATGGACCGTACAATAAAGTCAACGAGAGAATCTTAAAAAGATTCTAAAATAACTGAAAACACTTATTTCAGGATGGGCATCTGTAACAAGGTGCATAACACGAAGGAGGAAAAAGCGTAATGGTTCCTGTGATTACCAAAATGGAAGTATATCCTGTTGCCGGTCACGACAGCATGCTGCTCAATCTCAGCGGAGGTCATGCCCCATACTTTACCCGCAACATCGTAATTCTGACGGACAGCGAAGGCAATACAGGGGTAGGGGAAGTTCCGGGAGGGCCCAAGATCACGACAGCCCTTGAAAATGTGAGCGATATTGTTGTAGGGACGAAAGTCTCGGATTACCGCAATACGCTTCTTAAGGTCCAGGCTGAACTTGATAAGAGCGGTGAAAAGGATGAACGCGGCGCCCAGACCTTCGACCTTCGTACAGGTGTCCACGTCCTGACGGCCATTGAGGCTCCTTGCCTTGACCTTTTGGGCAAAGCACTCGATATGCCGGTCTGCCGTCTTCTTGGCGCCGGTCAGCAACGTGATTTTGTCCGCTTCCTGGGTTACCTGTTCTTTGTTGGCGACCGTAAGAAAACTGATCTGCCTTATCAGTCCGAAGAAGATTCCGACTGCGAATGGTATCGTCTCCGCAATGAAGAAGCCATCGATGCCGAACATGTTGTGGCCTTGTGCAAAGCCGCCAAGGATAAATATGGTTTCAAGGATTTCAAACTAAAAGGCGGAGTCCTGCGCGGTGACGAAGAGATGAAAGTCATCAAAGCCATGAAGAAGGCTTTCCCTGATGCCCGTATGGACCTTGATCCCAACGGCGCTTGGCATCTTGATGATGCCGTCCGCTATGTAGCGGATATGCACGGCATATTGACCTACTGTGAAGATCCCTGCGGAGCCGAAGACGGTTATTCCGGCCGCGAAATCATGAGCGAATTCCGCCGCCGCACTGGTTTTCCGACGGCAACGAACATGATTGCTACGGATTGGCGTCAAGTCGGTCACTCCCTGGAAAGCCAAGCGGTCGACATTATCCTTGCTGATCCCCATTTCTGGACCATGAATGGTTCCGTCCGTGTGGCCCAAATGTGCCACGAATTCGGCTATACCTGGGGCAGCCACTCCAACAACCACTTCGATATTTCCCTTGCCATGTGCGTCCATGTCGGTGCTGCCGTACCGGGTGAATACAATGCCCTGGATACGCACTGGATCTGGCAGGAAGGTCGTGAACGCTTGACCAAGGAGCCGCTCAAGATTGCGAACGGCGGGATCAAGGTTCCGGATAAACCGGGCCTGGGCGTTGAAATCGACCGTGACCAGGTGATGAAAGCCCATGAACTTTACAAGAAACATTGCTTGGGCGCTCGCAATGACGCCATCACCATGCAGTACCTGATTCCGGGCTGGAAATTTGATGCCAAGTCTCCGTGCCTTGTTCGCTGATTAAAAAAGACCTGCCGAGGTGAGGCGGCAAGTCGAACGGGAAAGGAGTGAGGCCTTTCCCGTTTCATCCAAGTAAAAAAGAAAATATGTGAGGGAGTTTCAAAAAATGGCAGAATCTACACGGATGCTCCTGGGCTTAAGCCTTGGCATCATAACCATGATCATCTTGGTTGCCAAAACCAAGGTCCATAGTTTCATTGCAATGCTCTTAGCTGCCCTGATTACAGGCATTATCGGCGGCATGCCGATCGTGACCGTCAAAGCAGCTGATGGAAAGACCATCGTTGGTGTCATCAATGCCATTACCACGGGCTTTGGCAACACCCTGTCAAGCACGGGCATCATCATTGGCCTTGGCGTCATGATGGGCGCCATTCTGGAAAAATCCGGCGCAGCCGAACGTCTTGCTGTAAGCTTCATCAAGGCCGTAGGCAAGGGCAATGAAGAATGGGCCCTAGGCGTAACGGGCTGGGTGGTTTCCATTCCAGTTTTTGCTGACTCGGCTGTCGTTATGCTCTGCCCGCTCTGCAAGGCCATTTCCAAGGTGACGGGCAAATCCGTCATCGGCTTGGGACTAGCCCTTGCCTGCGGGCTCCAGCTGACCCACGTCCTTGTACCGCCCACCCCAGGACCTTTGACGGCGGCGGGCATGCTTGGCGTTGACGTTGGTCAGATGATTGCCGGCGGTGCGCTCTTGACGATTCCCATGCTGATTGTGGTCGTACCGTATTGCATGTGGATTGGAAAGAAAATCTATCAAGTCGTCAATGAGGACGATGAATATGTTCGCCCCAGTAAAGATGGCGACGTGAAACGGGCATCAACGGATCTTTTGGACCAGTTCCTGAATCGGGACGACCTGCCCGGTTTCTGGATTTCCGCAGCGCCGATTGTGGTTCCACTCTTCCTGATCCTCTTAAAGACCGTTCTTGACCTTGCTGGCGTCGATAAGGCAGCTGCTTATTATCCGGCCCTGGCTCTATTTGGGAGTCCTATCGTGGCGCTGATGATTGGCTGCCTGATCGCCATCTATGGATTGATGCCGGAGCGAAAGACCAAGGAAGTCCTTGATATCATGAATGAAGGCATCAAGGATACAGGGCTCATCATGCTCATTACGGGTGTGGGCGGCTCCCTGGGCTATGTTGTCCGTGCTTCTGGTATTGGCAGTGTCCTCGGTAAGATGGTTGTGGGACTTCCCATTCCGGCTGTCCTCATTCCCTTTTGCATTGCAGCCCTGATGCGAATTGTCCTGGGCTCTGCCACGGTTGCCATCGTCACGGCGGCTTCGCTGACCATGCCGCTTATGGGCCAGCTGACCATCAGCCCGCTGCTTATGGCCATGAGCTGTTGCGTCGGTGCCATTTCCTTCGGCTATTTTACGGATTCCGGATTCTGGGTATGGAACGGGATGTTTGGTGTTTCTGACCTTAAGGAACAGCTTGCCTGCAAAACGGCTGTTTCCATGATCATGGCGGGTGTGGGGCTTGTAGAGCTGCTCGTCATCCAGTTCTTTCTGTAAGTCAAATCAAGGGAAAAGCATTTGCTTTTCCCTTTCCTGTAAGACAGGGGAGGCGATTTATCCATGTATAAGATCTTGATTCCAAAAGCCCTGAAAGAGTCGGCGCGTACGTTCCTTACGGATAAAGGCTATGAACTCGTCGAACTTCAAGGCACGGATGAAGAAACCATGAAAAAGGCAATCAGCGACGTTGATGCCGTCATTGCCCGTACGGAAAAATATACACCTGCTGTCATTGAAGCCGCTAGGAACCTCAAGATCATTGCCCGTTACGGCATTGGCTACGAAAACATCAATCTTGAGGCCTGCGACAAAAAAGGCGTTACCGTGACGCTCGCCCGTGGGTGCAACACCTATTCCGTGGCTGAGCATGCCATTACGCTCATGCTCGCTGCCCTGCGCCAGATTTCACAGCTTGACCGGGAAGTTCGCAAAGGGGATTGGAAGAGCCGTGACCGTGTAGAAACTCACGAAGCCCGCGGCAAGGTCTTTGGTTCTATTGGCATTGGGCCCATTGGTATGGAGGCCGTCAAGATTGCTCATTTTGGGTTTCAGATGAAGATCCTTGTCTATGATAAATTTGTGGACCAGTCGAAGTTCCCGGATTGGATCGAATTTACGAACACCTTGGACGACCTGATGGAGCGCAGCGATGTGGTATCGCCCCATCTGCCCCTTAACAAGGGAACGTTCCATATCCTAAATGAAGAGAGTATTTCCCATATGAAACGCGGCGGTATACTCCTGAATGTTTCCCGCGGTGCCATCTGGGATGAAAAAGCTGTCTATCAGGCTTTGCAGGAGGGACGGATCGGAGCCGCGGCCGGAGACGTTTTTGAAACGGAACCGCCGACGCCGGACAATCCACTTTTTGCACTGCCAAACTTCATCGGGACGCCGCATACAGCGGCCCTTAGTGAAGAAGCTGTTACTGCGGTTGCCATGAATTGTGCTCATGCCATTGATGATCTCTTTTCTGGTAAAGAGCCGCTTTATATCATCAATCATCCGACCCGCTGAGGGCTGGGGTGCTGTTAACTGTCCTCTAGGGGGACAATCTGTATGGAGGGATGACCATGGAAGGAAAGTTTCTCATCAAGATCAACACAAAGTTCTGCAAGCAATGCGGAATCTGCTCTGCCCTGTGTCCGAAACAGGTCTTTGATCAGGAAGTAGGCAAACCGCCTGTTGCCGCGCGTGCTGACGTATGCATTGGCTGCAAGATGTGCGCCATGCGTTGCCCGGACTTTGCTATTGATGTGGAGGGAAAGTAAATGGGAAAAACTGTCAAGAAATTTATGGAAGGCAATGATGCCATGGTGGCCGGCGCCATCGCTGCCGGTGCTCGTTTCTATGCGGGCTATCCGATTTCCCCGAGTTCGGAAGTCGCTAAGGGAGCTGCCAAGGAACTGCCCCGTCACGGCGGTGTCTATATCCAAATGGAAGATGAAATCAGCTCCATGGCTGCCCTGTGCGGGGCTTCCCTTGCTGGGAAGAAAGCCTTTACGGCAACCAGCGGTCCTGGCTTCTCCCTGATGCAGGAAAACCTCGGCCTTGCTGTCATGAGTGAACTGCCCTGCGTCGTTTATGATGTACAGCGCAGCGGTCCTTCGACGGGGGCTGCCACGAAACCGGCCCAAGGGGACCTCATGCAGGCCCGCTATGGGACCCATGGGGATCACAGCATCATTGCCCTGGCTCCGTCTTCCGTCCAGGATTGCTATGATCTTTCCATTACGGCGTTCAACCTTGCTGAGAAATATCGCACGCCGGTCATTTTCTTGGCTGATGAAGTCATTGGCCACCTCCGTGAAACGGTCCGCATCCGCAAACCGGAACCGGAAGAAATCATTGACCGCAAAGCGCCTGCAAAGGGAACGGCTCAAAAAGACTTCCATCCCTATGACTATTCCTCCGATGTGCCCGCTCCCATGGTTGGTGCCGGAGACCGAGACCTCCTTATGAGAACGACGGGTTCCACCCATGATGAAAAAGGTGAATTCAGACCGACGCCGGAAAATATTAACCGCGTAACCCATTATCTCATTGATAAGATTGAAAATCATACTGATGATATCACCATCACCCGTGAATATCAGATGGAAGATGCAGATACGGTCATCATCTCCTTTGGCTGCTCTGTCCGCAGCTCCCGTACAGCCGTCGATCTGCTCCGTAAGGAAGGCGTCAAAGCAGGGATGCTGCAGCTTGTAACCGTGTGGCCCATGCCGGAAAAAGCCATCCGCAAAGCCCTTCAGCAGGCAAAGACCGTTGTCGTTGCCGAACTCAACATGGGTCAGCTGGCTGGTGAAGTCCGCAAATACAATGACTATGGTGCCAGGGTTGTTCAAGCAAACCGCACCGATGGCGTCCTCATCACCCCGGAGGAAGTTGTAAGCGCTGTTAAAGGAGGTCGGGAATAATGAAGTCCTACAAGGATTATATGCTCTTTGATAAATTGCCGCAGACCTGGTGCGCCGGCTGCAGCCACGGCATTGTGCTCCAGTCCATTGCCGCTGTCATGGCTGAACTGGAAGTGGATAAGCACGACATGGCCCTTGTCAGCGGGATTGGCTGCTTTGGCCGTGTTGATGACTACCTGGACATCAACTGCATGCACGTGACGCACGGCCGTGCCCTTGCGGCCGCAACCGGGGTTGCCCTTGGCAATCCGAACCTCAATGTCCTTGTCACCATGGGTGACGGCGACGGCACGACCATCGGCGGCAACCACCTCATCCATGCGGCCCGCCGCAACATCAATGTGACGGCCATCATTTCCAATAACTATAACTATGGCCAGACCGGCGGCCAGTATTCCGCCACGACGCCGACCCACAGCATTACCCAGACCTCTCCTTATGGCCATGTTGAACAGGCTTTTGATATCTGCCAGCTTGCCATTGCCGCAGGAGCCAGCTACGTTGGCCGTGCCACGGCCTATAACCCCCTCATGATCCGCAAGCTCATCAAGGAAGGAATGCAGGTCAAAGGGTTCTCCCTCATTGAAGTCATGAGTGCCTGCCCGACCCACTATGGGAAATTCAATAAACTAGGTGAAGCTTCCCGCATGCTCAAGCTCATGAACGAGCAGAGCGTCACCGTCAGCCAGGCGGCGAAACTGTCTCCGGAAGAGCTGAAAGGGAAACTCGTTGTGGGCTGCCTGAAGAACGAACCGCGGGATGATTACTATACGGAATATGCCCGGATCATTGAAGCCCAGAAAGTTGAGGATTGAAGATGAAAAAAGAAATCGTTTTGAGTGGTGTCGGCGGACAAGGGGTTGTTTCTGTTGGCGAAGTCATGGGTCTTGCAGCTTCCCTTTATGAAGAAAACCTGAACGCAACTATGTCGGCGTCCTATGGTTCCGAAGCTCGCGGAACCTTCACGAAAACGGATGTCATCATAAGCGATGGGGAAATCGGCTATCCGAATGTTGCTTCCCCGGATATCATCCTCTGCCTGGCCCAGGTTGCCTACGACCGTTATGTTGACGCTTTCCGTGATGACACAATCGTCTTTTATGACAGCGAGGAAGTTACGCCAAAGGCGGGCGCCAAAGGTGAACATATCGGTTTTCCGTATCGCAGTGAAGCCATTGCCCTTGGCAGTATCCAAAGCGCCAATTTCGTTGCCCTGGGAACCATGAGCAAAAAGACGGGACTTTTGGGTGCTGAAGGCTGCCTTAAAGCTATCGAAGACCGTTTCGGCGGCAAGAAGAAAGTGGTAGAATCGAACCAAAAGGCCTTCAAGCGAGGCCTTGAACTGTAATCGCTGATCAAACAAGCGGCGATCGAGCAATTAGAAAAGGAAGAGGAAGGGCATGCGCCTTTCCTTAGAAAGAGGGATTCCCCATGAGTGACAAAGAAGAATTGCGTTACAAGGACGAGCGAAGCGGTATCCTTGTCAATGGAGTGGGGCGCAGCGGAAACCGGGCACTGCTTTACAGCATGGGTCTCGAGGAAGATGATTTCCGCAAACCCATGATTGGGATTGCTAACTCCTTTAGTGAACTCGTCCCTGGCCATATCCATCTCCGTGAACTGGCCCGGGATGTAAGCGATGGTATCCTTGAAGGCGGCGGGATTCCCCGCGAATTCGACACCATTGCCCTTTGCGATGGCCTCTGCCAAGGCCACTGCGGTATGCGCTACTCCCTGCCGAGCCGTGAGATCATTGCCGACTCCGTAGAAGCTGTTGTCGAAGGCAACCAGCTTGACGGTGTCGTGCTCATCGCCAGCTGCGACAAGATTGTACCGGGGATGATGATGGCGGCAGCCCGCTTGTCCATCCCGGCTATTGTCGTAACGGGCGGCCCTATGATTGCCGGTAAATGCAATGGCAGGACCAATATCTGCCTGAGCAACCTGCGCGAATTTGTCGGTGAATATCAGGTCGGCAAGATGACCTATGATGAACTTCGCAAGATGGAAATGGCATCGCTTCCGACGGTGGGTTCCTGCTCCATGTTCGGGACGGCCAATACCATGAGTGCCTTGGCCGAAGTCCTGGGCCTCACCCTGCCCTTTATGGGTACTTGCCCGGCTGTCGCGTCGGAAAAACGGCGCCTTGCCCGTGCCAGCGGCAAACGCATCGTAAAGATGGTTAAAGAAGGCCTTTCCACGGATAAGATCCTTACCAAAGAAGCTTTCCTCAATGGCATCAAGGCTGTCATGGCCCTTGGCGCTTCTACAAACTCCGTCCTGCATCTGATGGCCATTTCCCATGAAGCCCATGCGGACATCACCCTTGATGACTTTGACCGGATCAGCCGGCAGGTACCCTATCTGTGCAACCTGCGTCCGTCCGGCGCCTATGCTGTGGATGTGCTCCATGATAACGGCGGTATTCCTGCCGTCCTAAAGGCCATCCAGGATAAGATTGATGATTCCCAGATCACGGTCACGGGTCACTCCATCAAGGAAGTGCTGGAAGCCCAACCCCTTGTGGAAAATGATGTCATTTATCCTCGGTCGGCACCGAAAAACAAGCAGGGCGGCATTGCTATCCTCCATGGCAACCTGGCTCCTGATGGCGCTGTCGTCAAGGCCAGTGGTGTCAAACCGTCCATGCACCAGTTCACGGGCAAGGCCCGCGTCTTTAACAGCATGGAAGACTCCATTACGGCCATTGAAAACGGCGAAATCCATGCTGGCGAAGTCATTGTCCTGCGCTATGAAGGCCCGAAAGGCGGCCCTGGCATGCGGGAAATGTTCCTTGTCACGGCCCTTCTTGTGGGACGCGGCATGGATGAAAGCACGGCCCTTATTACAGACGGGCGTTTTTCCGGGTCGACCCGTGGGCCCTGCATTGGTCATATTTCTCCGGAAGCGGCCGCTGGCGGTCCCATTGGCCTTATTGAAGACGGCGATATCATTCACATCGATATCCCGAACCGCTCACTGACTGTGGATCTTTCTGACGAGGAACTGGCCGCGCGGCGTAAACACTTTACCCCTGTTGTGAAGGCAACGTCTCCGCTCCTTAAGAAATACTCAGCCCTTGTATCTTCTGCGGATAAAGGAGCCATCCTCCATACCCATGATTGATTTTGATCAGGGACTTTCCTTACGGCCTATGGTACAATAGGGGAGTCCCTTGTCATGACAAGGCCCAATGACTATGCTCAAATGAGGAGGAATGCCCACCATGGCAGTAACCTATCGACTGAAACATGTTGGCATCAATTGTGAAAATGAGGCCGAGGCCAAAAAGCTTGTCAGTCTTTTGTGCCATCTCTTCAACATGGAAACCGGCCACGAAAACGATACCCATACCTTTGTTTCCACGGCTTTTGAAGTGATGAAGCATAACCAGATCGGAACGCACGGGCACATTGCTCTCCAGACCGATGATGTTGAGGCGGCCATGAAAGACCTCGCCTCTAAAGGCATCACCTTCAAAGAAAATACCATTCGAAGAAATGAAGAAGGAAAGATTACCTTTATCTACCTTGATGGTGATATTGCAGGTTTTTCCTTCCATCTGACGGTCTAAGCCATCCCCCTCTTATCCTTGGACCGTCTGAAACCCTTCTTTACACGCAACTCTAGGCAGCATGCTGTCTAGAGTTGCGGCGTATCTGGGAAAAGCAAAAAGGAGACCTTGATGGACATTTTTGAGAGTCGGACCAGTGTCCGGGCATTTACGGACGAACCTGTGGCCAAAAGTCAGGTGATGGCACTTCTTCGCGCCGCCATGCTGGCGCCTTCGGCGTGCAACCAGCAGCCTTGGCGCTTTTACGTCATTTATGACAAAAAGCTTCAACAGGCGCTTTGTGATACCAGCCCCTACGCGGCATTTGGCGCAAAGGCCCCGGTCCTTATTGTCATCACCTATGTGACTGACTGCATCGTTTCTGAATTTGCTCCCATCGATGCCTCCTGTGCCGCGGAAAACCTCTGGCTCAAGACCGCAGAACTGGGGCTTGGCGGAACATTGATGGGCGTTTATCCAAGACGCGAGCGAGCCCTTGCCGTAAAAAAACTCCTTGGCCTTCCTGTTAAGGAAGAGGCCTTTGCCCTTTTTGCTTTGGGGCACCCTCAAAAGACGCGGAGCGCCGAAGACCGTTGGCATCCTGAATGGATCCATGAAAGAAGGTAAATTCACTTCCTGAAAGGAGTATCGTTATGCTTGAAAAATATCGCAGTAAAGTTGTGACCGCTGACAAAGCGGCAGAAGCCATTAAAAGCGGCGACTGGGTTGATTTTGGTTTTGGCTCCGGCTTCCCGGAACTGATGGATGCCGCCCTTGCTAAAAGAAAGGGGGCCGTAACGGATGTCAAGATCCGCGGCGGTCTTGTCTACCGGCCATCCATTGCCGTCGTTGAATGCGACCCGGACCACGAAAGCTTTGATTACTACAGCTGGCATTTGGGAAACGCGGAACGCAAGTACTTCTCAGCTGGACAGATCCATTTTGCTCCCATGTTGCTTCGCCTTTTGCCGCAGATGTACCGTGAATACCTAACCGTTGACGTCGCCTGCATTCCGGTCTCCAAGCCTGATGAAAATGGCTGCTGCGGATTGGGTCTTGCCAGCTATGCCTGGAAGACCATCATGAAAAAAGCCCGGACCGTCATATTTGAAGTCAATGAACACATGCCGACTCTTCAGGGTGTTGATGGTTCTCACCGCGTGAGCCTTGACGACGCTGATCTCATCGTCGAAGGGGAACACGCATCGCTTGCTGCCAACAAGTACCGTACACCGTCGGAAGCGGACATCAAGATTGCTGAATATGTCGTCAATGAAATCCCAAATGGCGCCACCTTGTCCCTTGGTGTGGGAACGGTTCCCTTTACCATTGCCGAGATGCTCGCAAAATCCGATAAGGAAGATCTGGGCTGCCATACGGGAACCATCAGCGATGCCTTCCTGATGCTCTATCAAGCCGGGAAACTGACGGGTCGCAGGAAGGAAATCAATACCGGTCTTGCCGCATGGAACCTTGCAAGCGGCAGTGCGGAACTTTATCAGTGGCTGAACGATCGCCCGGATCTTTTCTATCCTGCCGATGTGGACTATATCCACAACCCGCGCAACATGGAAAAACTGTCAAACTTCATTAGTATCAATGGCGGTGTCCAGCTTGACCTCATGGGACAGGAAAATGCTGAATCTGTCGGAATCCGCCAGCTTTCCGGTACGGGCGGCCAGCTGGACTTTCTCGAAGGGGCTTTCCTTTCTCCGGGCGGGGCGGGTTATATCTGCATCAATTCGGCCCGCAAAGATAAGAAAGGGCAGCTTCATTCCAATATTCTTGCTTCCATTCCTGCCGGAAGTACCATTTCCGCACCGCGCGGCCTCATCCAAAATGTCGCTACCGAATACGGCGTGGCCCATCTCACAGGCCTTACCTTGAAAGAAAGGGCCTATGCCATGATTTCCGTCGCTCATCCAGCCTTTAGGGACGAACTGAAGGCTTATGCCGACGCAACCTTTAAATAAGAAATAGCAAAAGGCACGGGGCCGATAAGAAGTGATTCTTATCGGCTCCTTTTGGATGTCGTCTTGCAGAACATACTCCTGATAACACAGCTTTCACACTGTCGTTAGGGCCTTACGGTGTTGTCCCTTCTGGTCTTTTAGCCTCACAGCATCCCAGCTTCACGGCATCAAAGCAGTGCCTTTATGGCTTTAGCAGCATGAGCTTTTTCGTGCATTTTTCGTCGAATCGGAGCGATTTTGGTTCTGATAAAAAATATCATAGCTTTTACGCATGGAATTCCCTACATCATAAGTATTGGAAGGGATGTCCCTTTCTCGTTATACTGAAAGAAAAGAAGAAAGGAAGCATGCCCTTATGACGAAAAAAGTCCTCATCATTTCAAGTTCCCTTCGCAAAGGGGGAAATTCTGAAACGCTTTGTGATGCCTTTCAAAAAGGCGCGGAAGAAGCGGGATATCAGGTGGAAAAAGTGAGCCTTGCCGGAAAGCAACTGGCATTTTGCCAAGGCTGTCTTTCCTGTCAGGAAACGCGGCACTGCATCCTTCATGATGATGCGGAAGCCATTACGGCAGAAATGAAAGCAAGTGATGTGATTGTCTTTGCTTCTCCTGTCTACTACTATGGCCTGACAGGTCAGCTAAAGACCCTTCTTGACCGGGCCAATCCGTTATTTGCGTCAGATTACAAGTTCCGTGACATTTATTTTCTTGCAAGCGCTGCGGAAGAGGGAGCAAAGACGCCGTCAAGATCCATCACAAGTCTGGAAGGCTGGATTGAATGCTTTCCCAAAGCGCACCTTACAGGCACCGTCTTTGCGGGCGGCGTAACGCGTGTCGGCGACATTAAAGGTCACCCGGCCCTAAAAAAAGCCTATGACATGGGACGTTCCCTTGGAGAATAAGGGATGGGGAGAGGCTGTGAAAAATGATTTGTTCATTTTTTCACGGCTTTTTTTTGGAAAAATGGGAAGAGGTGGCACATGGGGTTCTTAAAAAAGTACAGAAAACACGTAGGAATTGTTTCACAATCGCGGTACGATTTTCTTTTGTGCTAACAAGGGACGTGCACGATAAAAGTTATTGCGGCATTTGGTCATTTTTCCTACGTGTTTTGCCTTAGCGCTCGGTGCGCAGCATCAATCCGCCTTACCAAGGCGGGGAACCATCAAGTGGGATCATGACATGACCTCCTTTATGGTGGTGGATGATGAGACTGGTTTTTGCCCGACGTTTCCTTGCGAGCGGGAACAAGGCAGATTCGCCCGGAGTTTCGAAGGATGCTTTTGGAGCGAAGCGGAATGACGATGAACATGTTTGAGGGCGAATTAAGTTTTAGCTTGATAGCTAGAGCCGTAGGCTCGTGACAGCTGGACCGCTTGCTACCCTGTATTAACTCGGCGTGATTTATGTTACGTAGACTGCGCTTTTTTCCTCACGATTTTTTATTTCCATTTGCTTTTTTTAAATAGGGCATAGACGTGGTCAGCGGCTAAGAGCACCCGGCTTCATCGACGACGGCATACGATTTGTGTATAGCGAGGAGATTGAGGTTGTGGGCGACAACGCTGCTGGCTGCGTATAGGTCCATAGGCTGAAAAAGCCTCTTGCCTGATAAGCTGGGCGCTGGAAGTGACGACACGTGGTTAGGAGGAAAAGCACCCAGGCACCAACTGTCCCCAAACGTGAGATGGCCCATTGTACGATAGGCCATGAGCCCCTTGCCTCAGATCAATATGTCCTATAGCAAAGGGTTCACGTATGTTCAACAAATCAGAGCGATTTTTGCTCTGACTAAAAAAGGTTCTTCATCCCGCCTTCACTTCATTCCCTTATGATAGAATCCGAGGTGATTGCCATGAAAAAAATGACAGCGGCCGTATTGGCGGCCCTTCTTATGAGTCCCCTAGGGACATCTTTTTATGCTGCGTGTGAAGCGGCAAGTACGGACCTGCGTGTTTCCAGTGCCTCTTCACAGCCACTGCCGCCTAGTCCTCCGCCGGATGGAATGCCCCCGCAAGGAATGCCGCCGCAAGGGGGAATGGGCGGCTTCAATCCACCGCAAACGGTGATGCAGGGAACTGCGAATGTGACCGTAACTAAGGCGCAAACCCTTACGGAAAAGACCTATACCTCCACAGGGAGCAATGAAAATGCCCTGCGCGTCAAAGGTGCCACAGTCACGCTAAAAAGCAGCAAAATCGAAAAATTGGGCGGCACTTCGTCTTCTACGGAAGGCGGCGACTTCTACGGCATGAATGCAGCTGTTTTGGCAACGGATGGGGCAGCGCTTACTGTGGAAGATACAGCCATTACGTCAAACGCACCCAATGGCAACGCCCTTTTTAGCTACGGCAAAGGTACGAAAGTATCGGCACAAAATGTCACCATCCATACGACAGGACGCAATTCCGGCGGTCTTCAGACAACAGGCGGAGCCAGCATGAAGGCCGTTGACGTAAAGGTCTTGACAGAGGGAGATTCCGCTGCGGCCATTCGTTCCGACCGAGGGGGCGGAACGGTCCGCGTTACTGGCGGCACGTTTGAGACCAAGGGACATGGATCCCCGGCCATCTACTCCACAGCAGATATTGCCGTAACAGGAGCGGCTTTGCGTGCGGCCCATTCTGAAGGGGCCGTTATTGAAGGCAAAAATAGTATTTCCCTTACGGACTGCAGTTTGGAAGGCGCCATGGATGAATCGCGCCTGATGGGCCCTAAAACAATCCAAGAAGAAAATACGCAGGGAATCATGATCTATCAATCCATGAGCGGCGATGCGGAAGAAGGCAAGAGTACTTTTTCCATGGTCGGGGGATCCCTTATGGTTCATAAAGGCGATGTCATTTATGTAACCAACACGAAATGCCGTATTTTCCTGGACCATGTGGACATTAAGCAGGAGGAGGCCCAAAAAGCCCTTATCCGTGTCTCGGGTAACAGCGCCTCGAGGGGCTGGGGGAAAGCTGGTGTCAATGGAGGAGATGCTGTCATTACGACCAAGGACCAGACTCTTTCCGGCCGCATTGTGACCGATACCATTTCCAAACTGGACCTCACTTTGGGGGCGGGAAGCACTTTTACGGGTTCGACCCAAATTGAAGAAAATCGTGCGGCGTCAAAAGCGGACGGCACCCTTTCTGTGACCGTTGAAAAAGGCGCCGTGTGGGACCTGACAGAAGACTCCGTTGTGACGCAGCTTGTCAATCACGGCACCATCCATAAAAACGGCCATACCTTGACCGTTAAGAAATGAAAGTGATAGGGGATTGATGCAGACGCCTAAACCTGCAAGCAGGAAGGCTAAAGCTGCCTGTGATAACTAGCTGAAAGGCCCAACGCACGGCGCCAAACCATCCCTCTTCAAGAGAGGGCGCCGAATATATTTTTCGATAACACGGTTTTGCGGTCTGCCTGGCCAGCAGAGCTTGTGCCTACGGACAGCCTTGAATCATCGAAAAATGCCCCTTGCTCCTTCTCGTGTGTAGACGTCTTACCAAAATCGCTCCATGAAGGGGTTCAATTCATGAACCCTTTCATGGTCTCCCACCCTGGTAAGGAAGAACAGCATATGCCGTCTCTAAGGAAAAAGATAGAACCAGATAGAGCTAATAAGAAGAAATTGCTTCCTAATTTCATGCTGTAAAACATCTTTAGGTTAATTAAAAATAAAAATATTGCTGGTCCAACAAGAAGGTCTCAAACCGAATTCGTGTCTTGATTCGGTTTGAGGCTTTCTTTATATTTTTTTTCTTTAGGTTCGATGCACGTCTTACGGTCTTTTCCCCTCCGATTTTCAGCCTCCTAGCCTCCTAAGCCAGGCGAATCGTCTTAGCCAAGGGTCATCTTTCATTTCATATCGCCCGCTTTAGCCAAGCTGCCCTAGCAGCGCCTTAGTTAACCGCTTAGGCTCCATCACCCGACTTTTCGCCCAATTTACCCCATAAATTGTTTACAAATAAATCACACAATATGGTAGAATAAGGAAATCATGGAAGCTTGGAGGAACATGGCTGTGAGAAAAAGACGCAATCTTGATATGACGCACGGACCTCTGCTTGGGAAAATTCTTCTTTTCAGTGTGCCCGTCATGCTGACAAGCCTTCTGCAGGTTGCCTTTAACGCGGCCGATGTCATTGTGGTCGGTCAGTTTGCGGGCTATAGCAGCCTTGCTGCCGTTGGCAGTTCGACATCAACCATCTTTCTCTTCATCAACATGCTGGTTGGGATTTCCGTTGGCGTCAATGTCCTCATTGCCAACTATGTTGGCGCCGGAGATAAGGACCGGGAAATTTCCCATGCCCTTCATACGGCGATGACCGTTGCCCTTGTAGGCGGTCTTATCATGGGGAGCGTTGCCATCATCTTCATTCCTTACGTCTTGCACTGGATGAGTACACCGCCGGATGTCTATGATAAAGCGCTCCTTTATATGCGTATCTATTTTTCAGGAACCCTCTTTCTCATGGCCTATAACTATGGGACGGCAGCGCTGCGCGCCATTGGTGATACGGAGCGGCCGCTTTTCTTCCTCATCATTAGTGGCGTGACGAATGTGGTGCTGAACCTCATCTTTGTCATTTTCCTGAAGCTTGATGTGGCCGGTGTAGCTCTTGCGACCATCATTAGTGAGGCCCTCAGTGCCTTCTTGGTCCTTCGCTGCCTTAGCAAGGAAACAGGGCCCTGGCGTTTTGACGTTCGGCGCCTTGCCATCCATCGCAACGCCCTTTATGACCTTTGCCGTATCGGTGTTCCTGCGGGCATCCAGGCCTGTCTTTTCAGTCTTTCCAACGTCGTCATCCAAGGCGCTATCAATACTTATGGCAGTCTGGTCGTAGCAGCTTGCGGCGCCGCGGCCAACATTGAAAACGTCATGTATATCCTCATGAATGCCTTCCATCAGGCGAGCATGACCTTTGTGGGACAAAACCTGGGCGCCGGTAAATGGGAGCGCGTGAAACGGGTTGTTACAATCTGTGTCAGCCTTGTGACCTGTGTAGGCATCATGGAGGCCATTGCCGCGCGGCTCTGGGCACCGGAAATGATTGGCCTTTTTAACAGCAACCCTGATGTCATCGCTTATGGTGTAGAACGGCTTTTGTGGGTGACCGCCCCTTATTTTGTTTTTGGCATTGCAGACGTCCTCGTTGGCAGTATCCGCGGCTTCGGGATTTCCGTTGCTCCCATGGTCGTGAACCTTTTTGCGACCTGCGTCTTCCGCCTGGGCTGGATTGCCTACCTCGGCGCCCCGAACTGCCCTGTTTCCCTTGTTTATTTGTCTTGGCCCATTTCCTGGGTTATCCTTCTTACCGTCCTTTCAAGCTACTGGTTCTACCTCTATCACAAGATGGGGCGCCTTCAAAGACGCAAAGGGGATGTGACCATGACCGTTGCCTGAGGATGCTTGTTGTTCAGAAAAATACAGATCCTAAAAAATATTGCCCTCCACATGAGAAAAGGAAATCCTATCTCGTGTGGATTTTTACTGATAAAATAGAACGGTTAAATGAAAATAAACTCAAGAAATTGGTGAAATGTGATAAGTTTTTCGAGATTAAGTAAAATTAATTACAATATAAATGAACTTGCAAATTGAAATTGTGAAGGATTTGTGAAGGCCTTTACGTGAACGAAAAGGAGCGTATAATGAAAAACATTCAAGAAAGGAATAATCAAAATCCGTTTCTTGAAGGGAAACTGATCTTCCCAGCTCATTTGAACCAATCTGAAAGGGAGGGATTCTTCATGATTAAAATGGCAGAAGAAAAGATGTTTCGTACCTGGGACCTCGTTATGGTCTTTCTAGCAACAGGTTCCTTTTCCTCAAAAAAATCTGGCATGACGGGTCCTGCCCGTCAGTGGAACGCACTCATTTCCTGAAATGAAGGCCGCTGCCTACGGGCGGCGGCCTTTGCCGCTGAAAAAAGAGTTCACAAAGCCATCAAGATAGGGTATAGTGAAAGGAGCATAAGTATATTTTACAAGGATGCCGCTTAGACGGCAAAAGGAGGCATGACAATGGACTGCAGTACCATGAAACCGACCGCTTTTCGTGAGCTTGTTCGTTCCGGCCGCTTTACAGGTCAGACTTCTGGCGTTTGCAATGGCTACGCTCAAGCAAACCTCGTCATTTTGCCCAAGGACCTGGCCTTTGATTTTCTCCTTTTTGCAACACGCAATCCCAAACCTTGCCCCATCCTTGATGTAACGGAAGTGGGAAACCCCGAGCCGCGCCTTGCCGCGCCCGGTGCCGACCTGCGCTATGACATTCCCAAATACCGCATCTATCGTCACGGCGAGATGGCAGAAGAAGTGGCCACCCTTGAACAATATTGGCGTGATGACCTTGTCGCCTTTCTTCTCGGCTGCAGCTTTTCCTTTGAAGGACCGCTCCTTGACGCGGGCCTTGAAGTACGCCACATCACGGAAGGGCACAACGTTCCCATGTATATTACGAACCGCGAATGCATCCCCGCCGGCGTCTTCCATGGACCAACTGTTGTTTCTATGCGCCCTATGAAGATGAAGGACGCCATCCGTGCCGTCCAGGTCACAAGCCGTATGCCCAACGTCCATGGCGCTCCCATTCATATGGGGGACCCTGCCGCCATCGGGATCAAGGACATCAATCATCCTGATTTTGGGGAACCAAGCACCATTGGTCCTGGGGAAATTCCTGTATTCTGGGCCTGCGGCGTAACGCCTCAAGCCGTCGCCATGGCCGTAAAACCTGAGTTTATGATTACGCATGCTCCTGGTCACATGTTCGTCACCGACCTTCTTAACTCAGAACTAAGCATTCTCTGATTACTTTGGATCCACGCCCCTTGCGGAGTGGGTCCTTTTCCTCAATTATCCAAAGGAGTTTTCTATGAATATCACCGTCTACTGTGGATCCCAGTTTGGTGCGGATCCCATTTACCAAGAAAAAGCCAAAGAACTGGGACACTGGATTGGCACAAATGGCCATACCCTCATCTATGGAGGTGGCAAGATTGGCCTTATGGGTGCCGTAGCGGACGCGGTGCTTGCCGAGGGAGGTCCCGTCATTGGGGTCATCCCGGAATTTTTGAAGACCCCGGATAAGGTCCATGACCGGCTCACAAAGCTTTATACGGTGAAAACCATGGAAGATCGCAAAAGACGGATGATCGACCTGGGCGAAGCCTTCATTGCCCTTCCCGGCGGGCCAGGAACCTTGGAAGAGATCTCTGAAATCATGAGCCTAAGACGCCTCAAAAAGTGCACCGCGCCCTGCCTCATCTACAATGTAAGCGGCTATTATGATCCTTTGGAATCCATGTGTCAGCGCATGGGCCGGCAGGAATTCATCGTTTCTGACTATGAAGAAATTGTGCTCTTTCCTCGCTGCCTCGACGAGATCCGTTATTATCTGGAGGAGGAAGAAGGATGAAGAAGATTATCGTAGCGTCTGACCTTCATGGTTCGGGTTTTTACACGAAAAAACTCATGGCAGCAGCCGCACGGGAAAAGGCGGAACGAATGCTTCTGTTGGGGGACCTGCTATACCATGGGGCCCGCAATGATCTTCCCAAAGGCTATGCCCCTAAGGAAGTCATTGCGCTACTTACGAACGCGCCTTGCCCCATATCGGCTGTACGGGGCAATTGCGACAGTGAAGTTGATCAAATGGTCCTTGCTTTCCCTATCATGGCGGATTATGCCCTCATGATGGTAGGGGAACGGACCTATTTTGTGACCCATGGCCATCATTATAATCTGAGTGCCTTGCCGCCCTTGGGCCCAGGTGATATCCTGCTCCATGGCCATACCCATGTGCCTAGTTGGACGCCCTTTGGGACAGATCACTGGGTTCTCAATCCTGGGTCCGTGACCTTACCCAAAGAGAATTCGCCCCATAGCTACCTCGTCATAAAGGACAGCAAAGTCACGTGGAAAACCCTTGACGGGGAGATTTTTCATGAGATGGATCTTGCAAATTACTAGTTTTGCAGTAGGATAAGAAATCAATGCTTTATTTGTTGGCTTTTCGCAGAGGCAGTTTGATTGGCTGATGCGAAAAGCTTTTTTTGTGCGATAAAGCGCATAGAAACACGGTTTATCTCAAGCCATCCCAATAAACGGCTTTATAATCATATCATTAAGATTATTAATAATAAGAATATAGTTTATGAAAAAATTTGATTGACAAATTAGACTAAAGTGCTATGATATAGGGCATAACCAAAAACATAGAAAATATATAGGAATTAAAGGAGCGGATAAGATGAGTTTTGCAAAAGATCCTGAAATCGCAGCAGAATGGAAAAAGGTTACGGTAAAAAAAGCCATGAACCCATGCCCATTGATTTTTCCGAGTTTCATTCCAGTAATCCCCGGGCTCATACGATTCAAAAGGAATATGATGGACAGGACCATTCCAACTTCAATCGTCGCCAAAAATATGCTGACGACGAGGAACCGCAGTTTACGACGCCCTTTGGTGAAGGACCGGGTTTCCTTCCTGTGGAAGCGGGACGGTATCGTCTCATTTGGTCCCGCCATTGTCCGTGGGCTCATAGGATTGCCATTGCCATCGATCTGTTAGGTCTTGATCAAGTGATTTCCAAGGGGGTTGTCGATCCCCTGCGTCCTGCCGGTGTTGTTGGTGATTGGTTCTTCACCCTTGATCCCGACGGCGTTGACCCTGTTTTGAAGGTTCATTCCCTGGGGGAATGCTATCGAAAAGGCAATCCTCATTATGATCAGCGCAGCACCGTTCCTGCTATTGTTGATGTCACAACGGGCGCTGTTGTCAATAACGACTACCACGACCTTACGACGGAGCTGGAAACGGCCTGGAAAAAATACTTCCGTCCTGACGCACCGGATCTTTATCCAGAAGCCCTGCGTGATGATATTGATGCCCTCAATGACATCATCTATGCTGACGTCAATCTTGCAGTCAACCTGGCAGCCCTTGTTACCAGTCAGAAGGATTATGAATTCTACTACAATAAAGTCTTTGACCGTCTGGACTGGCTGGAAAAACGTCTTAGTTCACGGCGCTACCTATTTGGCGATACCATTACCGATCCGGATATTCGGCTTTACGTGACCCTTGCCCGTTTCGATCTTGTGTTCTATCAAAAATATTATGTGAACAAAAAACGGCTCGTGGATTATCCCAATCTTTGGAATTATGCAAAGGATCTTTATTCCCATCCGGCCTTTGGAAAGAATACGGATTTTGACTCCATGCGCAAGCGTTTTTATTATGTAGATCACACGCCTTTTGAAGATTTTCCGCGCATTGTGCCTAAAGGCCCGGATATGTCAATTTGGGAAGAGCCTAATGACCGGGCGGCAAAATTCGCTAAATAAAAGCGGCAGGGGTGGAAACCATGGATGACATTACGGGAACCATTGTCCGGCTCATCAAGGAAACAGATCTGACCCATCGGGACGATCTTTTGCTGGAAGCAAGAAGAGCGTTCTTGGACTACCTTGCTTCCCTTTATCGGGCGGTAGGGAGGCAGAAAGTCAAGGCGGTGGCACACTGGGCCCAGGGGTTTGCCGGTAAGGGTCTTATGGTGGGACAGAAGGGAACCAGCTACCCCATTTTTGCGGCCTTTTATAACGGGTTTGCTTCCCATTATCTTGACCTTGATGATGCCCAATCAAATATTGCCGGTCATTTCAGTACCGTTCTTTTTTCCGTCCTCCTTTCTGTTATGGCGCCGCGGCAGTCAGTCAAAGACTTCTTGACCGCCTATGTTGTGGGCGCTGAATTGGAAGGCCTATTGGGAAGTCTTGTCAATCCCGAACATAAATGGCAGGGGTGGCATTCCACAGGAACCTTGGGCCCTTTGGGCGGCGCCTGCGCCCTAGCTAAATGGGCCCAACTTGACGAGTCTAAAACGGCGCAGCTCTTATCCCTCTGCGGCAGTCAGTCCGGCGGTCTGGGGATGCAGGCCGGCAGTGATGGAAAACCCCTTCATTCAGGCTTTGCTGCAAGAAACGCGGTCTTTGCCTTTGACCTTGTAACCGCTGTCGGGCTGTCCGCTAGGAAAACACCCTTCAATTCCCAAACGGGATGGCTGAAAACCTTTTCAGCACCAACGGGTAGTGCTGAATTTTTTGAGTCTAACTGGCTCAATAAAGGGCAGATCCTCGATCCCGGGTTATGGATGAAGACCCATCCTTACTGCAGTGCCGCCATTGGTGGGGAAGCTGCTTGTAAGAAGCTATGGCAGCAGGGTATTCGGCTCGATGACCTGCAAAAAATTGTTTTTCATTTTCCGCCTGGCGCAGATAAAGCCCTTCGCTATGAGGCGCCTCTAACGGGAATGGAAGGGAAGTTTTCCATGGAATACGTCGCTTATCAGGTTCTGACCCAAGGGTGCGTAGAAGACCGATTCTTTGATCTGGAAAAGGTACCGGAAAGCTTTACAAAAGCCTTACCCAGAATGCAGCGGAGCCGTGATTTGCCGCGTGTCCCCAAAAGTGTGCGCAGGATTGTTGTAACAGTCCAGACAAGATCGGGAAAGGTCATCACGGCAGAGGAATCCGCACCGCCAGGGTCGCCCAATCGACCCTTTACAGAGGAAGACCTATTTGAAAAATTAGCCCTTTCAAAGGATGAAAACTGGGCCGGAAAAGTTATGGAACAAACGAGGAATTGGCCCAAGGGGACCATGGAGTCACTTTGGCCGCTCCTAAGTGTAGAATCAGGGGAGGAAGTATGATGAAGATAAACCGCGTGAAAAAATGGACGGCTGTTTTGACCGTTGTCGCTGCTGTCGTTGCCTTGGCCGGCTGCGGAAATGATAAAAAAGAAGGGAATGTCCCCCATAAAGAGGCTCAAAAGATTGTGGTGGCCACCCGTGGAACGGCGAAACCGTTCACCTATACGGACGATAAGGGAAACCTCACCGGTTATGATGTGGAAATCCTTAAGGAAGTGGAACGCCGTGATCCGAGTCTGCATTTTGAATTCAAGGCAATGGCCGTCGATGCTGCCATTGTTGCCATGAACTCCAAACAAGTTGATGCCATCGCCAACCAAATGCGGCGCAATCCGGCTCGCGAAGGAAAGTACGTTTATACGAATGTGCCCAATAACTACACGGCTCGGAAACTTGTTGTCAAAGAAGGCCGTACGGACATCAAGAGTCTCGACGACCTCAAGGGAAAGAAGGTTGCCCTTACGGCAAATTCTGAGTTCCGCGATCTCATCAACGATCTCAATAAGAAAAATGGCAATGCCATTGAGGCCATTTACAGTGATAAGGGATCTGCAGAAAACCTGAATCTTGTTGCAACAGGACGGGCAGATGCCGCAGGAGAATATGAATATGTCGTGGCTGCGGCCCGAAAGGACAAGAATCTCCCTGTTGTTTCTGTTGGCCCCGTCTTCCAGTCTGTTCCGACCTATTTCATGTTCCGTAAGGATCCTAAGTTTGAATCCGTCATCCAAAAGATTGATAAGGTGCTAAAAGAAATGCAGGCAGACGGAACCTTGAAAAAGCTCTCCGAACAGTACCTTGGCAAGGACTACACCGTCCAGCCAAAATAAAGAACCAAGGAAAGGAGTGAAACAAAAATGGGAAGTTATTTCAGTTCAGCCTATATGCTTGCCTCGCTGCCCAAACTGGCCGGCTACCTTTCCGTAACGCTCTTTGTGACGCTCCTATCCGTTGTCCCAGGACTTATTTTGGCAGCCCTTCTGGCCGTATGGAAGGATCAGGGATCGCGCATAGTAAGTGGGGGCTATCGAATCTTTATTTCCTTTATCCGCAGTACTCCCTTTATCGTCCAACTCTTTGTTGTCTATTTTGGTGTTCCCCAGCTTCTTTCAGGTGCAGGCGTGGATGTGTCGGACCTGCCGCCCTTGCTCTTTGTTTTGGTGATCTTTGCACTCCACGTTGCTGGCTATGGGGCGGAAATCCTGCGTGGGAGCTTAGCGGCCATCCAGCCGGGAGAAAAAGAGGCCGCTGCCAGTTTAGGAATGACCGATGCCCAGATTTATCGGCGCATCGTCCTTCCTCAGGCTTTTGTGCTTTCCATCCCGCCTCTTGTGAATGAGGTCATCAGCACCCTTAAAGGCACGGCCTTGATCTTTAATGTAGGCATTGTTGATGTTATGCGCCAAGCTGAACTCATGGGCGGAAATTCCCAGCGGTATCTGGAACTATACGTGGATGTCGCCATCCTTTATGGGGCGATGATCTTTGCCCTTACCTTATTGGGACGGGCCCTTGAACATCATTTTCGGATTTCAGAAGACACCTTGACCGTGATAGGAGGAGAATATGAATAGTACAGCTTTTTTTGATCCATCCTATATTGTCTCAGGCCTCGTCTACATTTTTCCCTATCTCAAGGTGACTTTGGGACTGACTGTCAGCAGTGTTTGTCTAGGCACTTTCTGGGCCCTTTTCTGCGCTTTTCTTGAAATCCGCAGAGTCCCTCTTTTTAAGAAACTGGCCGCCCTTTATGTCCTCATCTGCCGTAGCTTGCCGAATATGGTCCTGCTCTATCTTGTCTATTATGGACTGCCCATTTTTGTTATGGCCATGGACCAAGAAGGCGTATTTCATTTTCCCGTGGAAAAAGTAACAGCCCTCCAAGTAGCTGTCGTGGGGCTCACCCTCCATACCGGGGCGTATTTAACGGAGATTTTTCGAGCTGCCTATGAAGCAGTACCGGAAGGTCAGAAAGAAGCCGCCAAATCCATTGGAATGACAGGACTTCAGGCTTTTTTTCGGGTCATTTTCCCTCAAGCAGTAACGGTGGCCCTGCCCATGTTTGCCAATCAGTTTCTTTCGACTATGAAAAGTACAAGTATCGTCTTTGTCATTACCGTAGTTGAGCTTTTTGGTGCAGCCAAATTGTTCAGCGAAGACAGTATGCGCTACTTTGAAGCCTATATGGCGGTAGCAATCCTTTATTGGCTTATGGGCGTCGGATTTGAATTTATTTTTGGGAAGATGGAAGTTAGAAGCAATCGGTTTAGAAAGGGGAATCTAGCATGATCCGCATTGAGCACGTTGAAAAAAGCTATGGGAAACGCCCGGTCCTAAAAGATGTCAGCCTTGAGGTGCCAACGGGCAGTGTGACAGTCATCATAGGCCCTTCTGGGAGTGGGAAAACGACCTTTTTGAGAACCATTAATTTTTTGGGACCCGCTGATAAAGGGACGCTTCAGCTTGATGAGGAACCCATCATTGATATGAAACGCGCCAGCAAAAAGGAAATCCTTCATGTCCGCCGCAATACGGCCATGGTTTTTCAGCTCTACAATCTTTTTTCCAATATGACCGTTCTTCAAAATGTGATGGAAGGGCTTGTGACGGTCCAGAAAATGGCCAAAAAGGAAGCCCGTGAAAAAGCCATTGCCTGCCTGCAGCAGGTCGGCATGGCAGAATATCTGAATGCCTATCCCATCCAGCTTTCAGGCGGTCAGCAGCAGCGCGTTGGCATTGCCCGGGCCCTTGCCATGAATCCTAAGGTCATCTTGTTTGATGAACCAACGAGCGCCCTGGACCCTGAAATCGTGGGAGAAGTGTTGTCTGTGATCCGAGAGATTGCCTCAAAATTAAAGATTACCATGATTATTGTGACTCACGAGATTGCCTTTGCCAGGGAAGTGGCCGATCAAGTTGTCTTTATGGAAAATGGCTATATTGTGGAGCGGGGGAGTGCCCAGGAAGTCCTCGTCCATCCTAAGGAGAAAAGGACCCGTCAGTTCCTTAGCCGGTTCCTGGCTCCGCAATGCCTTTCCTGCGATGAAATGGACCCCAAAAAGGAGGCTGCCTTATGGTTGAATACCGCCTCTTGACTAAAGACGATGGAGATGCTTATTTTGACGTCCTCCATCGCAGCTACGCAACTGACCGGCCATATCCACTTTCTTTTGACGCCATGGATGAAACGCGGGAAGAGGCCGTACAATGGCTCCAGGAAGAGCCGACCTTTGGTCTTTTTGTGGACCATAAGCTCGTGAGTGCCATTTCCCTGCGGATGCCTTGGGGGCACCATCCTGGCCCCTTTGGTGTGCCCCATATCGGACACTTCATTACGGATCCCGATAAGGCGCATCAAGGAAACGCCACTAAACTCCTTCATTACGTAGAAATAGAAATCTTGACCAAGCTGCTTCATGCACCTGCCGTGACCCTTGGTACGGCCAAGAGTCATCCTTGGCTTGCGGCGATGTACCGGCACCTTGGCTTTACGGAAGTGGGAGAAAAACAGCTTGCTGGGAAAAAGCATGTGACCGTCTATTTCAAAAAAGAACTGTAGGGGGATTGTCTCTCCTTGCAGTTTTTCTTTTTGTCACACATTGTCCAATTCTTTTGGGTACAATAGAGAAAACATATCTGCCAGGAAGCAGGAGGACAAAATATGATCAAGAAACAGTTTATTGCAGGTGTTCTTGCCGCATCCCTTTTTGGCTTTGGCGGTGGGGTGATGACGGCTCAGGCTTTTGATTTTGGATCCGTTCTGAAACTCGGCGGTATCAGCTACCTCGTCAATCAGTTTGGCGGAGAAATCAATACCTTCATTAACAAGATTTTTTCCCAAAATGAAGTCAGTACGGACTATGCAACAAAGGTCGTGCCCATCCTCAGTATGGGGACGGGCGGCTACATCGGTGCTGTCCAGGTCGTGGGGCCAAAAGCCCAAGTGGATAAGGTAAAAGCCGTGGGCCAGCTTGAATTCAAATTCAGTAAGATTGCCCGTATCAAAGGCCTCATCCCCATTGACAACATCAATATTACAAACGTGAATCGCGTCGAAGGCGTCGGCGTCTCCGCTGTTATCGATTTTAAGCTGTAAGAGAAAAAGAAAAAGGCCGCACAGAAATGATGGAATCATTTCTGTGCGGCCTTTTTCTGTGATGATGGGGGATGGGCTAACTCGTCACTGGCCTCTCTTTTTTCTGCAGGGACAAGAAACGTACCCCCGACAACACGATGGTCGCGCAGCAGCAATCCGTCCCTTTGCCGGGGCGGGGGACCATCAAGCGGGTGGGAAGGGGGTGCCCCGACATTACAATATGAGCGGGAGCAAGGAGCATTTTTCGATGGTTCAAGGCTCTCTGTAGGCAGACCATTTACCATATCAGGCAGACCGCAGAACCGTGTTATTGAAAAATCAATTCGGCCTCCGGTTCCGAAGGGCGGTTTGGGTCCGCACCCTTAGAGATTGTCTCTTGCGGTCTTTTGGAATCATAACATCAATCGGTGTATTTGGGCCGCCCGATTAAGAGCATATTAAATAAAAGGGTAGCCCGATTTTTGGACTGACCTTTTATTTAATTTTCCAGTGCCTTCTTTAATCTCCCAAAGGCCTCCTCAATCACAGCCCTCGGTGCCGCCATATTGAAGCGCTCGAATTGGGCGGTTTCCGGCCCGAAGATCTTTCCCGAGTCAAGCCAGAGTTTGGCTTTATCCGTAACGGCTTCTTCCAAGCCTTCATTCGAAAGACCATATCCGGAAAAGTCAATCCATACCAGATAGGTGCCTTCGGGATCGGTCATGACTGCTTGAGGAAGGTTCTTCTTGACAAAGTCCCTCGTCCAGTCGATATTGCCCTTGATGTAGGCTACAAGTTCCTTTACCCAGGCGTCCCCTTTGGTGTAGCAGCTTTTTACGGCAATCTGCCCCATGATGCTGCCCTGACTGTAGCCAGACGCGGCATTGGCCCGGCGATACGCTTGGCGGAGTGTTTCATCAGGGATGATGATATTTCCCGGTTGGAAGCCTGCAACGTTGAATGTTTTGCTGGGCGATGTAAAGACGGCGAGGTTCCTGCGATATTTTTCATCAAGGGTCAGGAAACTTGTGAAGTGATGGGGCGCATAGACAAAATCGCAGTGGATCTCGTCGCAGAGGATGATGACATGGTGGGTAAGGCAAAGGTCTCCTAGGCGTTCCAGCTCTTTTCGTGACCAGACGCGTCCCACAGGATTATGGGGACTGCAAAGGAGCAGGGCTTTCACGTTGTGGGCGATCATCTTTTTTTCTACATCGTCAAAGTCAATCGTATAGCGGCCTCCTTCATTACGAAGCTGGCTATTGACAAAGACGCGGCCATTATCTTCAATGACTTCACGAAAAGGGTAGTAGACCGGCTGCTGAATCAAAATCGCGTCATTTGGGCGTGTAAAGGCCTTGACGGCTGTAGCAAGACCATAGACGACGCCGCAGCCCACTGTCACCCATTCAGGTTTGATGTGGTACCCGTGGTGGCGGGAAAACCAGCCATCCAAGGCTTTGTAGTAGTCCGCGTCAGGGTCGGTATAACCAAAGATTCCGTGATCGATACGGGCGTGAAAATCAGCGAGGATATCCTTTGGGAGAGCAAAATCCATATCAGCAACCCACATGGGAAGAAGGTCCGTACGGCCTTTTCGGGCAAGACCAAAATCATATTTGAGGCAGCTTGTTCCGTGTCGGTTCACCAGTTCGTCAAAGGGGCTGTTGGGAGCCATTGTGCATCCTTCTTTCCTACTCATTATGTATGATACATCCTATCATATCGGGGAACACTTTTTCTGTCAATGAATCGCAGGCAGCTTTACTTTTTTAGCTAAGAATAACTTTTTGCTGAAATATGATATTAAATATCGCAAAAGCTTAAATAAATAGTGATAAACAAATTGATATAATATAAAATATAAATATAATTTAAAATAAAATTTAACCGTGATTAATCTAAAATTATCCGTAATATTTACAAAATCATAAAGTTAATATATACTATCAATTAAAGAAAGGCCTCTTTTGAGAAAAAGAAACGATAGCCATTTAAAATTATCAATAAAAAACAATGGCTTGTTCGTGAGAATGCCGCTTTGGAGAGCGGTATAAAAAACATACTCCGGATGGGGGAAGGGCTTTACCATGAAGCACTGGGGAAAAGGGTTACCCATACTTACCATTTATCACCACGGCCATATGAATGGAATTTCAGGACCAAATGATCCAGGGACTATCATCCATACGGTCTTTTGTGCTGTAAATCGTGAAGCGGTTTGTATTTCTGCCGATGGGACCAACAAAAGGGGCATTTTTCAGTGAGAGGAGTCATGACAATGAAACAACACAAGAACCTTTTAACCAAGGGAACGCTCGCCGCTGCCGTGCTTGCCATGGTTTTTGCTGGTACGGCTTATGCCGCTGACACGGCGACCGGTACCGGAAATGGAGTTGCCCAAGGAACCAATTCACAAGCAACGGATGCTACGGATACAGCAGTTGGAAAAACTGCGAAAGCGACGGGAAAGGGAAGTACGGCGATTGGCAACGGTGCCGCTGCGTCCGGGGCTAATTCGGTAGCAGAAGGAAACGGTGCCACTGCATCTGGGGTTAATTCGGTAGCAGAAGGCTACCAAGCGAAAGCAAGTGCTTCAAGTGCCTTGGCTGTGGGAAATGGCGCAAATGCAACGGCAGAAAACGCTGCCGCTTTTGGTGCGTTGTCCCGAGCCATAGGAATCGGCAGTGTTTCGCTGGGTGCTAGTTCAACGGCTAATTCAGAGGGAACCGTGGCGTTGGGCAGAAGTTCGTTCGCCGATGGAAAATCTTCTATAGCGATTGGTGATTATGCCCAGGTAAAATCCAATGGATATTCCCTAACCAGTATCGCTATCGGTCGAAATGCCTACGTCCTCAACGGAACGGGACAGCAGGAATACGAATTCAGCTTTAACAAGGATTCTTGGATAAAGACGAGTAGTGGTTTTTTTAGTTACAAGTATGATCCCAAAGAGGGAACGGATGCACTAGATCGACTTCCCGGCGGCATTGCAATCGGCACCAATGCCTATGCCCGTACGGGTTCTGTGGAAATCGGCAGTCATACTATGCAGGGGATGACTATGGCTGGAACGACTGTTGATAAGACATCGGCGAATATCATTGACATGACGACCATCGGTACGAACTCATACAACAAAGGTATGATGGCGACCATCGTCGGTGCCTATTCCATCAATACCGGAGACTTTGATGGCAGCGGTGGGTTTAATAGCCTTTCTTACGGTTCGCAGAACATGGGGTCCGTCCTCATTGGGTCCTTGAACCAGAACCGTTCCAAAGGAAATGGCGGCTATAGTGGCATTGCCAATACGATGGTCGGCGTTGCCAACATTGCAGAAAACGCGAATGGGGCACTCATTTACGGGGCGGGAAACAAGATTACGAATTCCAATAGTTACATCAACTTTAGTGGAAATACTGGCGCTGATTCGGCAGACGACCTGTTGGATAAACTTGCCACTGCGGTAAAAAATAGCGATGCTGGTGGAGCGGTTCTTGCCATTGGCGGCGGCAACACGGCAGATTACGCAAAGCATTCGATGATGATTGGCGTCAATACCACGCTTACTGGTACACAGAGCGATGTAAGTGAATTCAACATGATCAATGGGTTTGATGTGACGGCAAAAAATGTTGATCATGTGACGTCCATCGGGTACAAGAATACAATCAGTGATTCGAGTACGGTCCAGCTTATAGGCGACAACCGGAAATTGACAAATGTTAAGAACTCCGTGATTCTCGGCTCTGCCGAAAGCGAAATGGAACTGACCGCTTCGAAGGCCACCATCCTTGGCTACAATGCGAACGTACAGGCTGAAGGCGGCGTGGCTCTGGGTGCCGGATCCATTTTGAATGACTCGGAATCGGGATTGGATCAGTCCGGGTATAATCCGGCGACGAAGACAAACTCCACCGACACAAGCTATATTTGGCGTCCGACCCTAGCTGCTGTGTCTGTTGGTGTCAGCGGCACGGATACGCGCCGCATTACGAATGTCGCTGCCGGCATCAATGATACGGATGCGGTCAATGTGGCCCAGCTGAAACAGGTGGCAGGCAGCGCCGGCGGTTCAGCAAACCTCATTGCCGGCGACGGCATCAAGCTCGTCAAGGGTACCGACGGCTCCTGGACAATCAGCACGAACTTCGAGAACTCTGGCTCGGATGAAGTGACGTATAAGGATGCGACGAACACGGGGGATACGACCAACACGGACAGTGGCACGACTTCGGACACAGGCAAGGCGGCTGTCATCGAAACGAAACTTACGGCCGATGACGGCAATACGACAAGCCTTGGGGACAATAAGGACAATCAGCTTGGCATCAAGGGCGATGGCGAAAACATCAAGACCAGCGTCAGTGGCAGTGATGTGAAGGTTGCCCTCAGCAAGGACCTTAGCGTAAGCAGCATCACCATCAATAACGGCGGCCCGACCATCAACGAGGGCGGCATCGACATGAACAATACGAAGATCACCAATATCGCCGACGGGGATGTCTATGAAGGCTCCAAGGATGCCGTGAACGGCGGCCAGCTGTGGAGCGTCCAGCAAGGCATGAATGGACGCATCAGCCGCCTTGATACGAAAATCAATCGTGTCGGTGCCGGTGCAGCGGCCTTGGCAAACCTTCATCCCCTTGATTTTGATCCTGACGACAAGTGGAGTTTCTCCACTGGCTTTGGGAACTATCGCAATGCCAATGCCCTGGCTGTCGGTGCCTTTTATCGCCCCGATGAAAAGAGTATGGTAAACATCAGCGGTACCTTTGGCAACGGTGAAAACATGGTTGGTCTGGGTGCAAGCTTCAAGCTTGGCAAGGAATCCTCCGTGACAAAGGGAAATCTCCAAAAGACCATTACAAACCTCCAGACGCTTGTGGCAAGTCAGGATAAAGCCATGAAAGCGCAAAATGAAAAAATCGCCAAGCTGGAAGCCATAGTGGCCCAGCTCATGGCAAAATAAGCTCACCAAAAACAAAAAAACTCCGCCCTTCGGGGACGGAGTTTTTTGTTTTTGGATGATGTGATCAGTGGTTGACTAGGCCAAGGCGGGCAATCATTTCCATGTCTTCTTTGATGGTTGTACCGCTTGTGGTAAGCATATTTCCCGTAATGGAAGCAGATGCACCGTGAAGCAGGGCCGATTCCCCGTTATCAGGAAGCAGCTTCCGGCCTGCGGCAAGACGGATGTTTGCCGTCGGGTTAATGAAACGGAAGAGGGCGATGGTCCGCAGGATGTCTTCGGCAGGAAGGGAAGGGCGGCCTTCCATCCCTGTTCCGGGAATGGCCATAAGGGCATTGATGGGGATGGACTCGATGCCGAGCTCTTGAAGGGTAAAGGCCATATCGATGCGGTCCTGCCAAGTTTCTCCCATGCCGATGATGCCGCCGGAGCAAACACAGAAGCCCGCGCGCTGGGCGGCCTTGATGGTGCGGATGCGGTCATCGAAGGTATGGCTCGTGCAGATATGAGGGAAAAAGCGGCGGCTGGTTTCAATGTTATGATGGTAGCTTGTGACGCCGGAAGCAAAAAGGCGGCGCAGCTGGTCTTCGCTTAAGATGCCATGGGATGCGCAGAGGTCAATCGTCAGGTCTTTTTTCATGGCCTTGTAGATGGAAAGCGCTTTATCGAAATCCTTTCCCGTGAGGGCGCGGCCGCTCGTGACCATGGCAAAGCGGTTGGCACCGGCGTCCTGGTCCATTTTGGCCGTTTCCATGATGGTCTTTTCGTCAAGAAAATCGTATTCTTCACAGCTTGTGTGATGGCAGGCAGCTTGGGCGCAGTATTTGCAGTTTTCGCCGCAGCGTCCGCTTCGAGCATTGATGATGGTGCAGAAATCAACATGGTTGCCGCAAAAATGGCGCTGTAGGGCGCCGGCACCTTCTTGAAGTGCTGCAAGCGGCAAGGTCAGCATATCCTGAACAAAGGCTTCGTCTTTCTTGAGGCGATAGCCATCGATGATGGATTGTGTCATGGTTTTGATCGTTTGATCTGACATGGTCTCATAACCTCCCTTAATTGTACAGGTATCAGTATAACGAAAAAGAAAAACGAGAGTCAACGGTTAAATAATTATGGTTAACATAAAATAAAAGGGAACCGTGGAAAATCAGCTCATTGATATTATCGTGATAAAATCACGAAAATATCATAAATCACTTAATTAAATTAAGTAAAGTACTAAAAAACTAGAAGATACTGGGTGATTGTAATCGTCCGACAACTTGAATTATAATGAAGTCAAGAGAGATGACGGGCTGCCGCGCAGCCTGTCCAAGGAAAAAGGGAGGTTTATTTATGACAGCTCCTCTTGTCATTCGTGTCAAGGACCGCGATAATGTTGCCATTGCCGTCCATGACCTGGAAACGGGCGTTGAAGTCATGCCCGGTGTTGTTACCCGTGACCCCATTCCACAGGCCCATAAGGTGGCCCTTGTGGATATACCCAAAGGGGGTGAAATTATCCGCTACGGGGTTGTCCTCGGTTATGCCAAGGATGACATTGCCTGCGGCAGCTGGATCAATGAACATATGCTGAATCTGCCCCAAAGTCCTTCCGTAGAACATATGGAATATGGGACCCATATTGTGCCGATGGAGGAACTCCCCACGCCGCCACGCACGACATGGATGGGTTATAAAAATACCGTCGGGCCTGCCGGTACGCGCAATATCCTCGGTATTGTGACGACTGTCCAGTGCGCTGCCGGTGTGGTCAACGTAGCCGTTCAGAAGATTAAACAGGAACTTTTGCCCAAATACCCTCACGTTGACGACGTTGTTGCCGTGAACCATCCTTATGGCTGTGGGGTTGCTATCAACGCCCCCCTTGCCGTCATTCCCATTCGTGCTGTGAGGAACCTTATCCGTCACCCGAACTTTGGTGGAGAAATCATGCTGGTTGGTCTGGGCTGCGAAAAACTGACCTATGACCGGCTTCTTGAAGAGAATGAAATCAATGCTGAAAACTGTCTCACCCTGCAGGACTGCAAGGGGCATGACGCCATGATGAAAGCCTTGATGGAAATGGCGGAACGGAAACTGCAGCGCCTCAATCAGCGGCACCGTGAAGTCCTGCCTTTATCGGAACTGGTTGTAGGTATGCAGTGTGGCGGCAGTGACGCCTTCTCCGGCCTTACGGCAAATCCCAGTGCCGGGTATGCTGCTGATATGCTTGTTAAGGGCGGCGCCACGGTCATGTTCAGCGAAGTTACGGAAGTGCGTGACGGTGTCCATATGCTGGCCGCCCGCTGCGTCAATAAGGAAGTGAGGGACAAACTGGCTGCCGAAATGAAATGGTATGATGATTATCTGGCTGAAGGCGGCGTTGATCGCGATGCCAACCCGACGCCAGGCAATAAAAAAGGCGGCCTTGCCAATATCGTGGAAAAAGCCATGGGTTCCATCGCCAAAAGCGGTACAAGCCCCATTGTGGAAGTCCTGTCGCCGGCTGAAAAACCGACCAAACATGGACTCATCTATGCCGCTACCCCGGCAAGTGACATTGTCTGCGGGCCGAGCCAGCTGGCAAGCGGCATTGGGCTGCAGGTCTTCATGACGGGCCGCGGCACCCCTTATGGCCTTGCCATCGCTCCTGTCATCAAAGTCTGCAGCCGCAATGAAATGAAGGACAACTGGTTTGACCTCATCGATATCTCGGCTGGCGGCGTTGCGACGGGAGAGAAGACCATTCCTGAAGTCGGAACGGAAATCTTCAATTATATCCTGGATGTAGCAAGCGGGACGAAAATCCCCTATTCCGACCAGTATGGCTTCCATAACGACCTATGTATCTTTAATCCGGCCCCGATTACCTGATAAAAAATGAAGCCCTTGCTCCATTTCATAGAGAGCAGGGGCTTTTTTTGCATCTATTTGCTGTGTTACAATGGAAAAAGGAGGAAAGAGCCATGGAAAGAGCACTGCCTAAAGCTGGGGAAACTTGGCTTCATTTTAAAAATAAACGCTATGAAATCATTGCCTGTCCCGTCATCCATTCAGAAACACGGGAACAGTACTGCGTCTATAAAGCACTTTATGGCGATGGCGGCATCTACTGCCGCCCCCTCGACATGTTCATGAGTGAAGTGGACCATGTCAAGTATCCTGACGTAAGGCAAAAATATCGGTTTGAAAAGATTGGGAAGTAGAAGAAAATCGCTTGGCACCGGCGTAAGGCAAAAGACCCGACAGGGACGGTTCGATGCATTCTGCATCAAACCTAAAGGAGAATAAAAGAGGGAAAGCCTCAAACTGAATCAAGACATGCATTCGGTTTGAGGCTTATTCTTTGGGCTGGCAACGCAGATGGACCGATAGGGACCGGAGGCGAAAAAGGTTTCCTACATCATCCGAAAAAAATCCAAGGAGCGGCCCGCCCAAGGGCTCCATTTTTTCGGACGTCTTAGAAATGAGATTGTGGTACGTACCTTCTTGCGACGGGACATGTCATCATTGGCATCAGATATATCTTTTTAAAGCCAATGATGACACGCAACTGCATCGAATCGGAGCGATTTTTGCTCCGAGTAGATTCTACAGGCAGAAAGGGAAACGTCGTTTTCGTTTGCATGCAAAATCCTCAGCAAAGATGAAGGAGAAGGTGAGGGCCATTCTAGACAGCAACAAACCAACTTCGAATGAGGATAGGTCCATCAGGCTGAAACAGTTCATCTAAGGATGGATCAATGATTTCAAGCTGGCAGACATGAAACAGCTGCTCACGGAAGTAGACACATGGATACGGCGGAAAATCCTGGGCAATCGACTGGAAACAGTGGAAGAAGGTGCGAACAAGGTGCCGCATGATACGCCACTGCGCGATTCCAGAATGGAAAGTGCATGAACTGGTAAATTGCCGAAAAGGACCATGGAGAGCGGCGCTTATGCTGAGCTCGGTCCTTACGAACAAAAAAATAGCCCGCCCTGGTTATATATCCATGACGAGCTATTACAAATAAGTATGTGAAAACGAGGAAACCGCCGCGCTTTGAACGGTACGCACGGTGGTGTGAGAGGAGTGATTTCTATTTAGAAATCACTCCTCTCGATTTTCTTATTCCTTGTCTCCTTCAGCAGCAGCGATGCAGTCGTTGATGTCTGCAATGAGGGCATCGACGTCCAGCCCGTGGGCAGCTGCGCCCTGGCCGATGGTTTCAAAGTTGGCGGCCATGCAGCCGACACAGCCGAGGCCATATTGCATGAAGATTTCGATGATCTCCGGATGCTGCTGCACCGTGAGGATAATCGGGGAATCTGCAGTGACTTTTTCCATGGTAGGATAACCTCCTTGTTCTTTTATCCTAGTCATTATATCGGAGAGGTACAAAGAATGCAATACTTCCCAAAAAGATGGAAGGGAAAGAATACAAGTTCCATACCTAGGTAGGGTAAAATAGAGGCTTTTTGTTAAAATTTCATATATCTAAATAAAGTGATATAAAAATTTCATAGAAACCACCAAACATACAAGGTATTGTACCTGTTTTCATACCAACCACAATACCTTGTGCTTTTGTTTCTTTGCTTCTTTGGCTGTCCAATTTGATTTCCCCCACATGGGAAAACCCTAGGTAAAATCAGGCTTTTTCGCTCCTAATTGAATTGATTTTTTGGATATTGTGCTTTATAATGGGGAAAAGTGGTGGAAAGTGGTGAATTTCGGAAAGAAAGGTGGGAATTGCGGCCATGCTCATGGGTGAATATGAACATAGTGTAGACGCCAAAGGCCGTCTTTTTGTTCCTGCCAAACTCCGGAGTGAATTGGGTAAGACGTTTGTCATCACCAAAGGAGTCGATGGCTGTATCGATGTCTATCCCATGGATGCCTGGGATCGTCTGCAGCAGAGCTTTGCTCAGCAGACGCTCCCCAAGAAAAAAGCCCGTGATGTTTCCCGCTTCCTTTTTGGCAATTCCATGGAAGTGGAACCGGATAAACAGGGCCGCATCCTTCTGCCGCAAACGCTTCGCAAATTTGCCCAGATCGAGGGCTTGGCGACCATTATCGGTACGGGGACCAAGGCGGAAATCTGGGATACCAAGCGGTATGAAGCTTATAGCAGTGAAGTGGAAAGCGATGTTGCCGCCATCGTGGAAGATCTTGAAATTTAGTGACTGAAAAGAGGGATGACGGTGAACTTTGTACACAAAAGTGTGCTCCTAAGGGAAAGCGTTGACTGGATTGTCACCGATCCCAAAGGGATTTACGTCGACTGCACGTTGGGCGGTGCTGGTCATTCCCATGCTATAGCTGAAAAATTGGACCCGGAAGGTCTCCTTATTGGCATCGATCAGGATGAAGACGCCATTATGGCTGCCTCAAAACGTCTTGAGGATGCTGCGTGCAAGGTCAAGATTGTTCATTCCAATTTCCGAAACCTGGGAACCATCCTTGAGGGACTGAATCTACAGGAAGTGGACGGCATCTTTTTTGACCTCGGCGTTTCTTCTTATCAGCTGGATACGCCGGAACGGGGGTTTTCCTATATGCATGATGGTCCTCTTGATATGAGGATGGACCAGGAGGGAAAACTGACGGCTGCTGACGTGGTGAATACATACAAGGAAGAAGACTTGGCAGACCTGATCTATAAGTATGGGGAAGAACGCTGGAGCCGTCGTATCGCCCAGTTTATTGTGGAAAAACGAAAGGAAAAGCCGCTGCGCACAACAAGCGATCTTGTTTCAGTAATCAAGGCCGCCATTCCGAAAAAGGCCCGTCAAGATGGACCTCACCCCGCCAAACGGACTTTTCAGGCGATTCGGATCGAAGTCAATGATGAACTGAAGATCCTTGATACGACAATGGAAACGGCTGTCAAACACCTTAAAAAAGGGGGACGCATTGGCGTCATTACCTTTCATTCTTTGGAAGACCGCATCATCAAGCAAAGTTTCAAACGAATGGCCAAAGGATGCATCTGTCCGCCGGAACTGCCCGTTTGTGTGTGCGGGCACAAACCAGAACTAAAGAAGCTGAAGGAATTTATTCCGTCGGAAACGGAATTGGAGGATAATCCTCGCGCTCGGAGCGCACGGCTCCGCGGAGCCATCAAGATATAGGATCCTTACCTTATAAAGGACCATTCCTGATGCGTAAGAAAAGCGGGGAGAGAGTACTCGCTGGATGAATGAATCAGTAGTAGGGGATATTGCCATGCTTAAAAATAAACACAAGGTCTATGGGACCTTTGCCTATCATACGGCTTATAACTATGGAAATACGGCAGCACAAGAGGAACCGCTTTACGAGGTACCTTTCTACGAGCCTGCCAAAAAAAGCCGAACTCGGTCCAAGGTGGCTTCCGCTGCTAGCAAGAAATTTGTACTTTCTATCGTAATCATGTTAATATTAGTAGCTGCCAATACCTTTCTTGCAAAAGTTGTCATGGATCAATCCTATAACCTGATCCAGATGAAGAAGCAGGAAGCGGCGCTCATCGACAAGAATGTAACCCTTCGGATTGATGTGAGCCGGCTCAAGAGCCCCAACCGCATTGCTTCGATTGCCAGTAAAAAATTAGGCCTCAATACAGCGAGAGAAAATATCTACGTCAATATTAACGTGCCCCCAATAAAATAGGGTTCCTTTGGCGTGCTGTATTGGGCTTATCCTGAAAAAAGGCAGCCACCATTGGCTGCTCTTTTTACGTGGCAGCGATTTTGTAACCATTGAGGAGGAATTATTATGGAAAGAACGCTTCAAGACGTGATTTCCCATATTAAGGGATGTACCGTGACAGGCGACCCAAAAAACAAAATCATTACGGACCTTACGATTGATTCACGGACGGCAGGCAAGGGCAGTCTCTTCATTTGTCTTGTTGGCGTCCATACAGATGGTCATGCCTATATCGAAAAAGCAGCAAGCTTAGGGGCGGAGGCAGTCCTTGTGGAAAAGGACGTGCCGCCTGTACCGGGACTTGTCATGATCCGTGTGAAGAGTACACAGGAAACCATGACGGAACTTGCTCCGTGGTTTTATGATTATCCTGCTCAGAAGATGCGCATGATTGGCATTACAGGGACCAACGGCAAGACAACAACTACCAATATCCTGCGAACCTTGCTCACTAATACGGGCCATAAAGTAGGACTCATTGGAACCATCAATATCATGATCGGCGATGAGGTGGAAGCAAGTCACAATACAACGCCCGACGTGGTGGATCTGCAGCGGACCCTTTGCCGCATGGCAGATGCAGGCTGTGATTATGTCGTAATGGAAGTGTCAAGCCACGCCTTGGCCCTGAATCGTGTCGCCGGCATCGAATATGATACGGCGGCCCTTACAAACATTACCCAGGACCATCTTGATTTCCACAAGACCATGGAAAATTACCGTGAGGCCAAGGCACTGCTCTTTACCCATCTCCATGAAGGCCGCAAAAAGGGAAAGACGGCCATCTTCAACATGGATGACGCGTCCAGCCCACTGATCATGAACCGCGTGAAGACAAAGGTCATGACCTATGGCAAAGCACGGACCAACGATGTGTATCCCATCCGCTTCCATGTCGGGGCCAAACATATGGAACTGTCCCTTCATACGCCGGAAGGGAATATGGACTTAAGGCTTCACATTACAGGGGAATTCAATGTTTATAACGTCATGACCGCGGTCTGCGCTGCGTTAGCGGAAGGCCTCAAGCATGATGATATTGTCCGCGGCCTCGACAATTTTGCCGGTGTGCCCGGTCGCTTTCAGCTCATCGATGCAGGCCAGCCCTTTACGGTTATCGTGGACTATGCCCATACGCCGGACGGTCTGGACAATGTCCTAAGGACTGCAAGACAGATCACCAAGGGCAGATTGTGGGCCGTCTTCGGCTGCGGCGGTGACCGGGATGCCAAAAAGCGTCCCATCATGGGAAAGCTGGCTCTGGAGCTTGCTGATATCCTTGTTGTTACGAGCGACAACCCGCGCAGTGAAGATCCGGACACCATCATTCGCGATATCGAGACGGGTTTTTCAGACAATCCGCAGCATAAAGAAATCTATACTATTTCCGACCGTCGGGAAGCAATTCAATTTGCTATCTCCCATGCACGCCCGGAAGATGTTATAATGATTGCCGGAAAAGGTCATGAGAACTACCAGATCCTCAAGGACCGGACCATTCATTTTGATGATGGGGAAGTTGTTCGCGACTTCTTCCGGAAGGGAAACAGAGCATGATCAAAATCGATCTCATAAAAAAAGCAACGCAGGCAAAGACGCTTCTTCCTGACAGTGTAGATTTTATTGATGTTTCCACTGATTCCAGAAGCATAGGGCCGGGGACGCTCTTTGTAGCACTCCGGGGTGAAAAGTTTGATGGTCATGATTATGTGGCAGCCGCCCTTGAAAAAGGAGCTACAGCCGCTCTCGTAGATCATAATCCGGGTGTGGCGCCGCAAAAATGCATCCTCGTGCCTGACACACTTAAGGCCTATCAGGAGATTGCCTCAGCGTACCGACTTTCCAAGAAGAACCTCAAGGTCATTGCCATTACCGGGTCGAACGGAAAGACGAGTACGAAGGATATGACGGCAGCGGCTCTTGCTGCCCGTTACAACGTCGTTAAGACGCAGGCAAACTTCAATAACGAAATTGGCCTTCCTATGACGCTCCTGCGCATCAAGGACAATACGGAAGTAGCAGTTGTCGAAATGGGAATGCGCGGTCTTGGACAGATTCGTGAGATGAAGCAGATTGCCTATCCTGACGCCGCCATCATAACCAATGTGGGGGAAACCCATTTGGAACTTCTTGGCTCTTTGGAAAACATTGCAAAGGCAAAAAGTGAGATTCTGGAAGACTTTACGAAAGACAACTGGGCCGTGCTCAATGCCGATGACCCCCGCGTGTCTGTCATGAGGACCGGGGCCTCGGTGCGGACCTATGGCATCGACCATGACTGTGATGTAAGGGCACGGGATATTACGACCATTGGCCTTGTGACCTGCTTTACCTATGAAAGCAAGATCACTGGCGCTAAGCAGAAGGTGGCCCTGCCCATGCTGGGACGCCACAATGTCATGAATGCTCTTGCGTCCATCACCATGGCGGAACTTTACGGTGTACCTGATACGGCCATTGCGGAATCCCTGCAAAACATCAAGATGACAGGGAAACGGCAGGAATTCCTGCGCCTTGGCGATAAGACCATCATCAATGATGCCTATAACGCCAGTCCCGCTTCCGTGGCCGTGGCTTTTGAAACGCTTCAAGAAGTGGTGAAGAACCAAGGCTATGGCAGAGAGATTGCCGTCCTTGCCGATATGCTCGAACTGGGGAGCGTCAGCGAAGAAAGCCACCGCAAAGTAGGACACTGGACGGCAGTCTATGGAATCGAGGAAGTCATTTGCTACGGGAAAGAGGCCCGCTTTATTTATGAGGAAGCAAAAAAGGCCGGCGTTTCCGCCCATTATGCATCTGATAAAATTGAAGCTGCGTCCCTCTTGAAGGACCTTGTGAAGACTGGAGACGTGATCCTCCTTAAAGGTTCCCATTCCATGGAAGTTGACACGGTTGCGGACCTTGCTTTTGGGAAGGAAGGCCTCCAGAAATGAATATCACGTTCTTTTGGCAGTTTGCGACAGCGTTTGCATTGACCGTTTTCATTGGAAAATTCCTGATTCCGGAACTGCATAAATGGCATTTTGGACAGAGCATCAGGGAATGTGGCCCGAAGGAGCATCTCAAGAAAGGCGGTACGCCCACCATGGGTGGAATCATGATGATTCTGGCCGTCATTGCAGCAAACCTTTTATGGAACGGTCATGACCGGACCATGTACCTTGCCCTTTGGCTTTTTGTGGGGTACGGACTCATCGGATTTATTGACGATGGCCTCAAGATTTTCTTTAAACGCAATTTGGGGCTTACGTCCAAACAGAAGATGGCCCTGCAGATCCTTGTTGCTGGTATCTACCTATTTTTACCCGGTGACGTACTAAGTACCCGTCTTTGGATTCCCATCCTTAATGTGACCGTCAACCTTGGCACGGCTGGGTATGCTCTTTTTATCCTGCTGCTCCTTGTAGGAACCACCAATGCCGTAAACCTGACCGATGGCCTTGACGGCCTTGCTGCCAGCGTAACCGTCTTTGTGATGCTGGCCTATTCGGCCATTGGCTTTTTGGCTGGCGAGCGTTCCATCAGCTTGTTCAGTCTTTCCATTGTAGGCAGCTGCCTTGGCTTTTTGGTCTATAATCATCATCCGGCCAAGGTTTTCATGGGCGATACCGGTTCCCTTGCCCTTGGCGGAGCGGTTGCCGCGGCGGCCATTGGGTCCCATACGGAACTGCTGCTTGTGATCATTGGCGGCGTCTATGTCTTGGAAACCCTGTCCGTCATCATCCAGGTAACGTACTTTAAGCTGACGGGCGGTAAACGTGTCTTTCGCATGACACCGATCCATCACCATTTTGAGCTGGGCGGCTGGAAGGAAACGAAGGTCGTTGCTCGGTTCAGTATGCTGAGCTTACTTCTTTCCCTTGTGGGATTTTTTATCTATACAAACCGATTTTAACTAGGGGGCGTCTATCTTGGCACAACATGATTTCGTATTCGTTTATGGCGCTGGCATCAGCGGCCAGGGCGTGTCCCAGGTCCTACTCGACCAGGGCGAAAAAGTAATTTTATATAATGATGAACAAAAGGATTTGGAACAAACGTTTCGTGAGGATATGAAAAAACGGGGTGGGGAAATCGTCTTTTCCGAAGACCCCCGACCCTATCTGAAAAAGAGCAAGCTTTTCATCATTTCCCCAGGGATCCCCTTTACGACAGATGTCGTAAAAAAAGCCCGCGAGGAGAAACTCGAAATCATTGGTGAAGCAGAATATGCAAGCCGCCTCTATAAAGGCCACTGGGTGGGCATTACGGGAACGAACGGCAAGACGACAACAACGACCCTTGTTTCTCGGATGCTTGCAACGCTGCCGGTTCCGACGACGGTTGCCGGCAATATCGGCTATGCCCTTTCCAAGGAATTGGAACACATGGGACCGGAATCCTATGTGGCGGCTGAATTGTCAAGTTTCCAGCTCGAGGGAATGACGACCTTCCATCCGCAGATTGCCTGTATCGTCAATATCACGCCTGACCATTTTGAACGGCACGGCAACATGGAAAACTACATCAACGCCAAGGCTCAGATTTTTGCCCATCAAACGGCAGAGGATGTGCTGGTCTTGAATTATGACAATGAACCTGATCGTAAGCTTGCATCCCGCGCGGCAAGCCGTGTCTTTTTCTTCAGCACCGAAGAAAAACTTGAAAAGGGAGCCTGGATCGAAGAGGGAAACTTTGTCTTTGATGTCGATGGCTCGAAGCATGTGGTCTGCAAGGTGTCCGATCTGAAAATTTTTGGCGCCCATAATGAGCAAAACGTTCTTGCAGCCATCCTTTGCTGCCACTTTGCTGGCGTCACCGTAGAAAATATGGAAAAGGTCCTGAAAGCCTTTGAAGGGGTGGAGCACCGTCTTGAATATGTGACGACTATCAAGGGCGTGCCGTATTATAACGACTCCAAGGCAACGAATACTGATTCTGCTGTGAAGGCCCTTGAAGCCTTCAAGGAAGGGCATGTGATCCTTATTGCCGGTGGTCATGACAAGATGACGGACCTTACGGAATTCATGCAGGTGACGGCTAGGAAAACAGATGCCTTGATCCTTTTGGGAGAGGCTCGCCAGCGTTTTTTAAAAGCGGCCAAAAAAAATGGTGTCAAGAACATCGTCATGTGTGATGGCTCCTTTGAAGACGCTGTGCGCCTAGCGTACGATATGGCCAAACCACCTCAAGTTGTGCTCCTGTCGCCGGCCTGCTCTTCCTATGATATGTTTGCAAACTTCCCGGAACGGGGACGTGTCTTTAAGTCCATTGTCCATACACTCAAAAAGGAAGCAGGGGAGGAAGCATAATGAAGGTCCTCATTGCTGGCGGTGGTACGGGCGGCCATATCTACCCGGCCCTGACCATTGCTGATGCCATTCGGCACAAGGTCCCTGATGCGGAAATCACCTTTGTCGGGACGCGTAAGGGACTCGAAAGGGATATTGTTCCCCGATATGGATATCCGTTGGAATTTATCCGCGTCGCCGGGTTTGAACGCCATCTGGGTGTGGGAACGCTCAAAAGCGCGGCGGCTCTGGTCAGCGGAATGAGCGACGCCTACAACCTGGTGAACCGAATCGAACCTGATCTTGTTATAGGCACGGGCGGCTATGTTTGCGGGCCTGTCCTTTTTTGGGGCGCCATGAAACGGGTACCTACGGCAATCCAGGAACAAAATGCCATGCCCGGCGTGACCAATAAGATCCTTTCCCATTTTGTGGATAAGGTCTTTTTGGGTTACAAGGATGCGGAAAAATATTTTTCCACTCATGCTAAGATGATTGTTACAGGCAATCCAGTTCGCCGAGATGTCACGGAAGCAGATCGGCAGGAAGGGTATAAGAAGCTCGGCCTTGATCCCATGAAAAAGACCCTCCTCGTCTTTGGCGGGTCAAGGGGAGCGCGGACCATCAATGAAAGTATGGTCTATGTGGAAAAGAAACTTGCTGGAAACCGAAGAATCCAGATTCTCCACGCGACGGGAGATTTAGGCTACAAGGCCCATTTGGAGGCTTTGGGAAGCTTTCTTGAAGGGGCTGACAATCTTCACATTGTGAATTATCTCCATGAAATGCCCCTTGCACTTTCTGTTGCCGATCTTGCGGTTTCACGGGCTGGGGCCATTGGCCTTGCGGAACTCATGGCGCGTGGCATCCCGTCCATCCTTGTTCCATATCCCTATGCAACGGCGAACCATCAGGAGTACAATGCCCGGGCCCTCAAGGCTCAGGGAGCAGCCGAAGTTATTCTCGATAGGGAGCTTACGGGAGAGACTTTGTATAACGTGATGGAACGGCTTTTGAAGGACCCCGATCTTTTGAACATGATGCATCGGGGGGCCCTGAAAGCAGGACAGAAGGATGCGGCGGACCGTATTGCCGCAGAAGCCCTTGCCATGACCGGTGAGGGTAGGGAGGGATAACAGCGTGATCGATTTGGATCAGATCAAAAACATTCATTTTATCGGCATTGGCGGCGCCGGCATGAGTGCCCTTGCCAATGTCCTCATTAAACGCGGGTTCCATGTCTCTGGGTCCGATGCAAAACCGGGAGACATGGCGACCAAGCTCGCAAAAGAAGGTGCCCTTGTCTTTATCGGCCATGCTGCCTGTCAGATTGAGCGAGCCGAGGTCATTGTCGTTTCAACGGCCATCCATCCAGACAATCCAGAGCTGGTGGAAGCTCACAAGCGCGGTGTTCCTGTCATTCATCGCAGTGACGTCCTGGCTTATCTCATGAATAAGCATAAAGGCATTGCTGTAGCCGGTGCCCATGGAAAAACAACGACAAGTTCTATGCTGAGCCTTATTACCTGTGATAACGGCATCGATCCGACTGTCGTCGTAGGTGGCGTGGTCAATAATCTAGGAACCAACTCCGTCAATGGCAAAAGCGATTATGTCGTAGCAGAAGCTGACGAAAGCGATGGGTCCTTCCTTAAGTTCCGTCCTTATTTGGCTGTCATTACAAATATTGAAAATGACCATCTGGACCATTATGGAACGGAAGAAAAGATCCAGGAAGCCTTCCAGCAGTTTGTCGATCAAGTCAAGGAACAAGGCAAGGCCATTCTTTGCTATGATAATGAAAAGGTGCGCCGCGTCGGGGAAAAGACCACGACCGAGGTCATCAGCTATGGCATCGACGCAAAGGATGCGGACTACCGCGCCGAAAATATCGAATATGGTAAGGATGGCACCCACTATGATATCCTTTTCCGCGGTAAAAAGATCGGAAAAGGCCATCTGATCGTGCCGGGCCGGCATAATGTCCTCAATGCCTTGGGCGCTTTGGCAGCGGCTCGTGAACTGGGTCTTTCCGTGGAAGAAATTTCTAGGAGCCTCGAAAAGTTTACGGGAGCTAAACGGCGCTTTGAGACCAAGGGACGGGTACGCGGCATCTGGGTCGTCGATGATTATGCCCATCATCCTACGGAAATCAAGGTTACGCTAAAAGCTGCGCGCCAGACGCAGCCCAAACGGCTGATTGTTGTTTTCCAGCCCCACCGTTACACGCGGACACAGCTCCTGCTTGACGAATTTGCCGTTGCTTTCAAGGAGGCTGATGAACTCATTGTGACGGATATCTATGCTGCCAGTGAGGATCCCATTCCCGGCATTTCAGGCAAGATGCTGGCTGAGACCATCCAACGGACGACGGGGCAGGATGTGAGCTATATGAGCGGTTTTGAATCCATAAAAAACTACCTTGTGGATCATGCAGCCGCCGGTGACCTTGTCATGACCATCGGTGCCGGCAGTATCAATCAGCTGGGCGCAAGCCTTGTGGAAGCATTGGAAGGGAGTCATAAAGCATGATGAAGACAAAACGAATTGGCGTTGTTATGGGCGGCCCCAGCAAGGAGCGGGAAGTATCCCTGAATACAGGCTCGGCCATTGTGGAAGCGTTAAAGGAAAAAGGTTATGACGCGGTACCCATCGACCTTGATCCGTCCCTTTTCCCCTCCCAGATTGAGGATGCAGGAGTTAAAGTCGTTTTTAATGCCGTCCACGGTCTTTATGGAGAAGATGGAAGGCTGCAGGCCGTCCTTGAAATGCTTGGCGTTCCTTACACAGGGTCGGGCGTTCTTTCAAGCGCCATTGCCATGAATAAGTTCTACACCAAGCGAATGTTTGAAGCAAACGGCGTAAAGACCGCTAACTGCCTTTATCTAACCGATAAAGACAGACAAACGGCCAAACAAGATATCATCCGTAAGCTTGGAATTCCTTGCGTCGTCAAACCGGCAGAACAGGGTTCGAGCATTGGCGTGACCATCGTCAAAAAGGAAGAAGACCTGGATAAGGCCCTTGAAGAAGCGTTTTCCTATGGAAAACTGGTCCTTGCCGAAGCTTTCTTTACGGGTAAGGAAGTGGCCGCGGGCGTCATGATGGATAGCAGTGGAAACCCGATTGCGATGCCCCTTGTCCTCATTGAGCCCCATGTCGACTTTTATGACTACCACAATAAATATACTAAGGGAGCCACGACCTACACCTGCCCAGCACCTTTTGATGAATGCCTGACAAAGGCGCTCCAAGAAGAAGCCGTCAAGGCCTATAAGGCCCTTGGCTGCAGTGGGGTCGCCCGCGTTGATGAAATGGTTGACGCAGAAGGCAACTTCATCTGCCTTGAAGTAAATACCATTCCTGGCATGACGGCAACGAGCCTTGTGCCAAAAGCAGCAAAGGCCATGGGTCTGTCTTTCCCGGATCTGTGTGAAAAGATCCTTGAGACGGCTCATTTGGGCTAATTGCTATGGAACCGCCAAAGTGGAATCGGCAGCCTTTTCGCCCGCCCGTGCCGCCTGCCCCTCATGAAAAAGGGAAAGGAAAGGAGGCTGGGGAAAGACGGACCGGTAAAAAACGAAAGAAACACTGGCATTTCAGGCCGTCCCTCATGCTCCCCAGTCCTTCCCCCCGTGTGGTGAGCGCGCTCCTTGCCTTCTTGGTTGCCTTTGGACTCTTTTGGTTCCTGATCCATCGTCCGGGTCTTCATATTGGGAAAATCCGCATCATAGGGGCCACCTATGTCACGCGGGAAGAAGTCTTGGAAGAAGGCGGCCTGTGGGAACCTATCAATGTCCTTGATATTGACCGAAAGCAGCTGATCCAGAATCTTGAAAAGGATGTACGCATTGAAAAAGCGAGCATTTCCTTTGCCTTTCCTACGTATTTTGATATCCATATCACGGAACGGCTGCCCGGCCTGTACGTGGAATGTGATGGTCCGCAGTTTGCTAAGGTTTCCTATTCAGGACACGTCCTTGCCGTCCATAGCAGCATCCCTGACGCGACAGCACCGCTATTGACAGGCTATCATGGGGGTAACCTCATGGAAGGAGACGAAATCGAAGATGAGGATGTAAGGGGGCTCTTGCAGTTTTTGGGCCGCTTGGAACCTTCCATTCAGGACCAGATTACGGAAGTTTCCATGGATGGGCGGAAGCAGATCACTATCCATCTGCGCCGGAGCCTTCCCATTATCGTTGGCGATGCGGAAAATGCCAACAAAAAGATCGATACCTTTGTGATGCTCTGCCGGGAAATGGGGAACCGGAAATTCAAGGGTAAATATATCGATATTACGTATGAACAGCCTTATGTCAAGCTCGAGTAGAAGGAGAACGCTCTAATGGCTTATAAAGATAAAAAAGAGAAGTTCTTCATGTTTCTCGTTTTCCTTGTGCTCGGAATCATGGTCTCCACGCAGTTTCGCAGTGCCGAAATGCAGCGGAGCCATAATATCAACCAGCAACGGGCCGAGGATTTGGTAGAGAAACTCAAGACTTCGGAAAAGGAAAAGACGGCCCTTCAGGAACGGGTCAAGAAACTGGAAGAAACCGGTGCAGGCAACAGCGATCCCAAGGAAACCTTTGCCATGAAGATGCGGGCAGGGGAAGTGACCATGCAGGGACCCGGCGTCGAAGTGACCTTGGATGACAGCAAAGTGCCGGCCAAACAGGGGGAAGACCCAAACCTTTACATCATCCACGATGATGACCTCCTGCGTATCCTCAATGAATTGCGGGCAGCTGGCGCGGAAGCCATTTCCCTGAACGATCAGCGCATCCTCGATATTTCGGAAGTGCGCTGTGCTGGACCGACCGTTTCCGTCAACAACACACGGTTTTCACCGCCTTATGTGGTCCGTGCCATTGGCGACCCCAAACGACTTGAAAGTGCCCTGCGCCTGCGCGGCGGTGTGGTCGAGACGCTGAAGTTCTGGGGGATTACGGTCGATGTGATCAAAAAGGACCAAGTGACGGTTCCCGCCTTTGAAGGGACCCGCCATTATGAGTTTGCCAAACCAAAGGAGGAGAAGTGATATGGTCTATGCCATCTTTGGTCTAGCTCTAGGTATTGCACTGGGTGCTTACCTGCCGGTCTTTCCCCAGGTCTACAGCAAGCTTGTTGCCGTTGCCTTTATGGCGTCCCTTGACGCTGGTTTTGGCGGACTTCGTGCCGTAAAAGAAGGAACCTATGACAGCAGTGTCTTCATTAGTGGCTTTTTTGCAAACGGTCTTTTCGCTGTTTTTCTCTGCTATTTTGGCATGAGATTAGGCATTGACCTTTATTATGTAGCCGTTTTAGCCTTTGGCCTCCGGATCTTCAATAACATTGCCATTATCCGCCGGCTATTCATGAAAAAGTAGGAGTTCAGATCGGGGTTCCCAATAAAGAACTCAAAAAGCGAAAGGTTTCTTGAATTTTCTTGTAAAAGTGCGTGAAATAAAGCGCGCCAAATGGTATACTATAGTACAGGATATTTTTAAGATTACAATCTAAATCTATTCAGATAATCGATGTGAGGAGGACCATGGAGATGTTTGAAGCGGAAAAGCAACAGGCTGGGCAACAGCCGCTGGAAAAAATCAAAGTTATCGGTGTCGGTGGTGGCGGAAACAACGCCGTAAACCGCATGATCGATACGGGTCTGCAAGGTGTTGAATTCGTGGCTGTAAACTGCGATGCACAGGCACTGATGACCAGCAAGGCCCCCACCAAGATCCAGATTGGTGAAGAAGTAACGAGAGGACTCGGCGCAGGTGCCGATCCGGAAGTCGGTGAGAAAGCGGCCCAAGAAAATAAGGACCAGCTGGCAGATCTCCTCAAAGGTTCGGATATGGTCTTTGTTACGGCCGGCATGGGCGGTGGTACTGGCACGGGGGCTGCCCACATCGTGGCTGAATGCGCAAAACAGGCTGGCGCCCTGACTGTTGGTGTTGTCACCAAACCGTTCACTTTCGAAGGCCGCCGCCGCTATAATGTTGCCGAACAGGGCATTGCCAACCTCAAGAGCAAGGTTGACGCCCTCATTACCATCCCGAACGACCGTCTTCTCCAAGTTGTGGACCGCCGTACGAGCATGGTTGATGCATTCAAGATTGCCGATGACGTCCTGCGTCAGGGTGTCCAGGGCATTAGTGACCTCATCAGCGTGCCTGGTCTGATCAACGTTGACTTCAATGATGTGAAGACCATTATGTCCAATGCTGGTTCTGCTATGATGGGTATTGGCTCTTCCAATGGGGAAGAAGGCGCTGCCGCTGCTGCAGAAGCGGCCATCAAGAGCCCGCTGCTTGACAGTACCATTTCCGGTGCCAAAGGGGTGCTCCTTAACATCACGGGCGGCCCGAACCTGTCCTTGATCGATGTCAACGAAGCCAGCAAAATCATCACCGATGCCGTTGATCCGGATGCCACCATCATCTTTGGAGCTTCCATCGACGAAAACATGGGTGACACCATCCGTGTCACTGTCATCGCCACGGGGATTGATGACACCAATGGCGGTTCCATCAAGGCTCCGAAACCGGCTCCTTTCACCAAACCGGAAACCCCGCAGAGCCGTTTTACCAAGGCTGCTGAAAAAGAAGCTGCTGGCAAGGTTGGCTCCTTCGGCGCTCCGAGCTCGGAGATTCCGCCCTGGATCCGCAATAAATAAGGAATCCTTTTGAGGTAACGCTTATGAAATGTCCATTCTGTTCCTATGCTGACAGCCGTGTCATTGACTCCCGTTCCGTTGATAACGGGACTTCAATCAGACGCCGTCGGGAGTGCCCGGAATGTGGGCGCCGTTTCACGACTTACGAAAAATACGAGGAAACGCCGCTCCTGGTCATCAAAAAAGATGGCCGCCGGGAACTGTTTGACAGCCAAAAATTGACCAACGGCTTGCTGAAAGCTTTCGAAAAAAGACCTTTCTCCTATGAACAGATCCAGTCCATCGCGTCTGGTATTGAACGGGACCTGAGGGCTTTGGGCGAAAGTGAGGTCAAATCGACCCTCATTGGCGAAACCGTCATGAAGGCACTGGAAAAGATTGACCAGATTGCCTATGTCCGCTTTGCTTCTGTCTATCGTCAATTTGCTGATGTAAATAGTTTTATGCAGGAAATCCAAGGCATGCTGAGCAAGATGGACGACAAAAAATAATTACTGAAACCGAGGAAGAGCTGTGAAGCAAGATGCTTCATGGCTCTTTTCCTTTTGCCCGAACAGGTGCGCCTTTGCGGTAAAAGTTTTTTTCTTCCTTCGCAAGGGTCCAGGGTTCTATTATTTTCGCGGCACTTTTCCTAGGGTCTTGATGACTAACCTGCCATCCCTTTTGCTTTAGCACAGCAGCGCAGGTCAAGACGGTCCTTTTATTTTCCAGTTGCAGCGTGAAAACGCACATTTATCTGGGGTAACAAGGAATGAATGGCTCCATCTTGAATAAAGAAGACGAGCAAAGGAGGAATGACTCATGAAACGATACCGCTACAAAGTACGGACAGGAAAGGGGGCGATCATGAGCGGCGTCCTTTTGGCGGAGCATAAAGGCGAAGCCTTACAGGTCCTTAAGGGGGAACATGACCGCATACTCTCCCTTAAGGAAGATTGGTTTTCAGTGAAAGGAACGAGGCAGCATTTTTCAGATGGAGAGCGGGAACGGCTCTTCAAGGAACTGGGTATCCTGCTTAAAAGTGAGATTCCCATCTTGCGAGCCTTGGACATCATGGGACTGCGGGGAAATGCGAAAGTAGCCTTCCTCTGTCGGCGAATCGGCGAGGAACTGAAGAAGGGAAGATCCTTATCAAAGGCCCTTTTGCGGTACGAACAGGCGATTGGGGCCTTGGCTCCAGTCCTTTTGGAAGCGGGAGAAAAAAGCGGCAGGACCTCCGTTTTGTGTCTGCGTCTATCTGATTCCTATCGCCGCAAACGGGAGCTTTGGAAGGAAATGATGGGAGCCCTTTTTTATCCCCTCTTGGTCCTGGGGCTAGGCGGTCTCGTCGTCCTTTATTTCATCATCGCCATCCTGCCCCTATTTGTTGGTCTTTATGGAGAGCTCAATCTTTCTGTTCCTACCGGGCTGTCGCTGATGATGATCTTACGGAGGACCCTGACAGATCATCCTTTGGTACTGGTCTTTGTCATGTTGGGACTTGTTATTTTTCACCATGGGATTCGCCCTTACAGGCTTCGCCTTTTTCTTGTCATTCCCCCCTGCCAGAGGGCTTATGGCCGCTTTTGGGAAGTTCGCTTCGTGGGATTATTGGCCCTTCTGCTTGAAAGCGACCTTTCCCTCCATGAAGCCTTGGAAGAAGCACGGAACCTTTTGCCCAAAGGACCGTTGCGTCTTGAAGGACAAAAGCTCCTGCGTGCAGTGACGAGCGGTGATTCATTTTCGGAAGCGGCCCTTACGGCGCCGCTTTTGATCTCACCCCTGACGAGGGAACTTCTTAGCATGGGGGAAGAAAGCGGGCGCCTTCCGCAAATGCTTAGCGAGGCTTCAAGCCTCTTGATGGAGGAACTGACCTTGACCCTAAAGACAGTCAAGCGTCTGATGGAACCAATCCTTTTGGTTTTTATGGCCGGTGTCAGTGTCCTTATCCTCTATGGGGTCATGTCCCCCCTAATGGGCCTTATGAATGGGCTGCCTACAGCTATATAGTACAAAAAGGAGAAATGAACCATGCTAAAGAATATCAGTTGTCATCAAATCATTATGAAGCAAGACAAAGGATCCCAAATAAAAAAGAAAAAAGGCTTTACCCTCCTTGAAATCCTCATTGTCCTTGCCATCTTGGGCGTTATGGCAGCAGCCTTGATTCCTTCCATCAAAAGTGCCATGAATAAATCCCACGATACGCAGCTGGTCATGAATTTGACCACACTTGACAGTGCGGCGAAGGTCTATGAAATGGAAAAGGGCATGGCTCCTCAGTCCGTTGACGAGCTTGTCAAGGGAAAGTATGCCCCGGATAAGGACTATGGGGGGATTACCCTTGAAAGCGCAGAAAACGGGGGAACCGGATGCGTTTTTTCTGGCACCTTGAGCAGCGGCGAAACGGTGCGCAGCAGTGAATTAGGAAAGAAGGGCGGTCATGGCGGCACTGATGCGTAAGCGCGCTGGTTTTCTCATAGGGGACATGCTGGTCGGAATCAGCTTTCTGACCTGTTTCCTCGTCTTTTCCCTGCCCCTATTGAGGACCATCCAACATGAACAGGATTATTCCCGCCTTGCCCTCTGGACCTACGAGGCAGCCAGCGTCATTGCCGCGGCCCAGGATGGGGCCCTCCTTGAGAATCGTCCCGTCTATAGGGCGGACGTAGGGCCAAAGGGCATCTGTGTCAGGCATGAAAAGCTTAGGGAATGGCCCCTTTCCTTTGACCTTGAGGCGCCTTCCATTACCATCAGCGGGCCACGGCAGCTTGTCTTTACAACGAGCGGTGCCCTTAAAGGCGGGATGGAGACCATTTTCCTTGAAACAAATAATAGAACGGAAAAACGGGAATTCACTTTTGAACCAGTAAGGGGGCGGCTGACCTATGCTGCGCACCTGCCCTAAGGCTCGAGGATTCGTCCTCATCGATTATTTATTTGCCACATGGCTCATGTCCCTTTTGTGTTTTTTCATCCTGGAGGCCTTTTCTCTCGGATTATGGTGGACGCGTACTTGGGAGGCCCGGGCCTACGCTCAAAAGGTCCTGCGTCATTTTGCCGCTACAGGTCAGAAGGCTCCCCTTTTGGATCCCTATCTGTGGGTGGAAACAGAGCGAATCGTTCCTGAACTGCCCCAGATCAAGGAACGGCAGGCAGCCATCTATGAACGGCCTTGTCGGCGGCTTCTTGCCCGCGTGGTACGCTATGAAAAAAGATAAGGGCTTTGTGGCCTTTGAATGTATGCTGTTCGTCCTTCTTTTCGCACTCCTCATCAGCCTTTGCGCAAGGGCCGGCGGGCGATTTGTCGCGTTGTCATCGAAGCTCCTATCCAGCTGGGAACTGCGCCGGGCAGCGGTGGATCTTGACTGCCGCTTTGAACATTATTTTCGTTATGAAGCACTTGCTGTTTCCATCAAAAAAGGGAGCTCCGGCGATGTGCTGGAGCTATGGACCCGTTCCCCGTATCAAACGATCCAGTACTATGCGGCGCCCTCGCCCCAATCTGGAAGGGAAACCCTTTACATCAGCGCCCAGGAAGGAATGAAGCCGCCTGGCATCAATCCGCTCACGGGGCCTCATTTACGGATCCTTGATTTTCATGCTGAAAAACAGGAAAGTAACCAGATTGCGGTTTCCTGTACCTTTGTCCTTGTCAAAAACGGGGCAAGGCGCCCCTTTAAGGAGGTCTATGCCTATGGACTTTGGTAGAAGAAGGGGGGTTGTAACGGGGGTTATCCTTGTTCTCATTGTGGCGGCCGCGTCCCTTATCATGAATCTTGTCCGGAGTCTTTATTCAAGATGCGAAAAGCAGCGCTTTCTTTGGCAAGCGGAGCAACGCACTGCCCTTTTCTTTTCCTTCTGTAAGGCAAGGGAAGGAGAGTCTTTTGCCCGAGAAGGCCATCGCCTTGTTGTGCGCGGTCCAAAAAGCGGAAGAGAGCCTATGTATCGCTTGGTTGTGAAAACACGCAAAGTAGGAAAAGCGCTTGTGAAGGAAGAAAAAACGGAACTTCAAAGCACTGACGAAGCGGTCCTGCGGTCCGCTTCGCGCTATGAAGTTTCGCCCCCAGGTGGAAGGATGCACCCTCATTATCAAACGTTGTTTGCACCGGGAAAGACGACTTACACGGCGGCTTTTCCCCTCTTCCTGGAAGGCGACTTTGACGAAATCAGCAAGAAGGGACCTGATTTCCCTACAGGGCCGTTCCTTCAGATGCCACTTCGGGGCTACGCTTATGTGGCCCGCAAAAAAGCACTTCGGATTCCCCCGAACATGGCGGTCACAGGAAGGGCCCTTGTAGTAGCGCCCTATGGGGCAGTTCTCAATGACGGCGTCCAACTGACAGGGCCCATGGTCATCTTTAGCTTTTCTGATATTGTTGTCGGGCAGGGGGCCGTACTCAAAAAGGTTCTTCTTTTTACGCCGAAACGACTGATTGTCGGAGATTATTCACAAATTGATGGTATAATGGCTGCAGGGCGGTCTGTGACCCTGGGGGAAGGCACGCGCTACAGGCGGGATGAATCTCTCCTTACCCCCTACCGGACACCCTATATCTTTTAGGCGGAGGTTACCTTATGATTGGAAAGAAATGGATGTTGGCCCTTTCCTGCGCAGCCCTCTTGGCAGCGCCAGCGGCAGGCTTTGCTTTTGGCCATACGACAGTTGTCGCAGATCCACGTTTGGGGGGATCGGTCCCTTATATTGATGGGCTGCGGGAAACTTATCTGCAAAATAATGTGAATGGAATTCTGCGGTCCCGGGCAGAAGCCCTGCAGAAAAAGGCTGGGGAAGGTGCTCGCCTTTCCTATGAAATCACTCTCAACCGTCCGAGCCTTGTTAGTTTTGTTCTGAAAGCGGAAGGCCAGCGTACGGTCTATGACGGTGTCACCATTGATACGGAAGCTGGCAGCGTCCTTGATGAAAAGGACCTGCTCTACACAAAAAGTGCAGACTATGAGCGGCTCCTTGACGGCAAGCATTATGTCTTTGGGGAAACGGGCATCCTGGCAGAAAGTACGGATGGAGGCCCCTTTACGAACCTGATTCCTTATGCTGACCTTACGGGGGCCATCAACGTTGGCGGCGGGGCGCGCCTTCTCACGAGCTACAAGCTGACCAAGGAAGCAGCCGGAAAGACCCTATCCGTGAAGCCGGGCGAGCTTGTTGCCCTCTATCTTGATGCCAACCCGTCCTTAGGTCTTGAGTGGACCCTTACAGGCGCGGACCTAGGTCGCGGCGTTGTCGACATGGGGCATTCCTTCTATTTGCCCATGGAAAACCCTACGGGCCGCGGTGGTTCCCCGGGTCAAACCATTTTGTTCCTGACGTTCAGTCAGCCTGGAAACTATGAGGTTACGGCCCTTTATGGAAAGAAGACGGCCAAGACGCCTTTTAATGAACTTGTCTACCATTTTGCCGTCAAATAAAAAAGTAAAAAGAACCGGACCTTTGTGATGTGTACCCCAAAAACTGGACGCATATAAATTAGTTAAATGGCATTAGTGGATGTTTCCCGATATATTTCGGGAGGCATCCATTTTGTTTTTTTCTGAATCCTTTCCTTGTTGAAATCGTGAATGTATTCTTTCACTGCTTTAGCAAATACCTTGAACGAAGTGTATTCTTTTTCGCTTCCGTAATACATTTCATTTTTCATCCGACCAAAAAAGATTTCCATAATACTGTTGTCATAGCAGTTGCCCTTACGCGACATTGACTGTATAATTCCATGCTTTTTCAATTCACTTCTGTAAAATTCATGCTGATACTGCCATCCCTGATCCGAGTGCATAATTAACCCCTGTAAATTCCTGAATTTATTAAAAGCTCGGTTCAGCATCCTTTTGATTTGGTTAAGATTAGGAATCATCGCTAAATCATAGGAGATGATTTCGTTCGTATTCATATCCAGGATAGGGGAAAGGTAGCATTTTCCCCATGAGAAATGAAACTGTGTTACATCCGTTGTCCATTTCTGCAGTGGCCTGTCCGCTTTAAAGTTTCTCTGGATGATGTTGCCGGCCACTTTTCCGACTTCTCCTTTATACGAATGGTACTTTTCTTTCGGACGCTTGCCAAACAGCTTCAGGTCATGCATGATACGCTGCACCCGTTTGTGATTGATATGGAAGCCGCGGTTCACCAGCTCGTGACAAACGCGCCGAACACCATATCTCTGCTTATTTTCCTCGAATATGTGACAGATTGTTTCCGTAATTGATTTGTTTCTTTCTTCTACACGATCGGTACGCTTCAATTCATAGTAGTAGGTCGACTTCGCTAATCCCGAGAATTTTAACAGGTACTTTAACGGGTGTCCTTCCTGGCGGAGTTCCTGGATGACTGCTGCTTTTTCGCCTTGAGCTGCGCAGCCCATTTTTGTCGTCTCAAGGCGATTTGTTTTTTTATTACAGCATTCTCCGCTTTTATGTAGGCATTCTCTGCGCGCAGACGAATTAATTCTTCCCGTTCACTTTCATTTAATGGTTTGGGGCTCTTCGTATTTCTTTTCATGGTCTGACCCTTTCTATGATGACCTTTCTTTTTACTTACGAGCCCATTATACCCCTCTTCTCTGTATTTACGAACCCATTGGTACAAAAGACCATAGCTCATACCATATTGACAGGCGACAGCCATCATTGACTGTCCGGCATTTACTTGTGAAACCAATTCAAGTTTCTCCTCTGGGGACCATGCCTTGTAATGTGCTTTGTGACACAATGCTCCCGGTCCGCCAGCCTGTTCGATACGATTCCAAGTACGAATCTTGTTACGGAAATTTGCTGTTTTAATTCCTTTAGGTGTTTTTACCCACTTACCTTGACGATAAAGTTCTACACACATCAGCTTAAATTCAGTCGTATAACGCAAATGTACCCTCCTTACTGGGTGTCTAGTAAAGAGGGTACATTTCATTGGGTCACGGTTCTTTTTTTGGCTCCGCGTTGATGGTTTTTTGGTTGGTGAAAATGACAAAGCCCGGCTTGGCTCCGTTTGGCTTTTTTACATAGCGGCGCTGCGTGCAGTCGATGGAAACGCGGCTGGAAAAGCGTCCTTTGCTGTAGTAAGCGGCGATTTGAGCAGCCCGCAGGATATCTTCTTCCCTGGGGCTTGGAAGGGTCGTTTTCAGAATGACATGGGAGCCCGGAATGTTCTTGGCATGGAACCAAAGATCATGGGCGCGTCCTAGTTTGAAGGTGACATAGTCATTCTGCTTGTTGTTTTTTCCCACATAAAGGAGGGTGTCTTCCGAAAGAACGACTTTAAGCGGAACTGATTTGGACTGGACCGCCATCTTTTTACGGGGCTTGGGAAGGAGGCCAAGGGCAATGATTTCTTCCTTGATTTCTGAAACATCCCCTTTGGTGATGGCTGTATCCAGGGACGCGTCAAGACTTTCCAGATAGGCAAGGAGACTATCCGTTTCAGCTTGCTGGGTATGAATCTCGCTCACTGCCCGTTTATACTTGTTATAGCGTTTGTAGTAGGCCTGGGCATTTTCTATGGCCGTCAGCTGGGGCTGGAGCGCAATGGTAAGGGGTTCATTGGTATAGATGTTTTGGAGCGTTGCTGCCTGTTCCCCCTTCTTTATGGCAGTTCCATAAGCCATAAGTGTATCGGCCATGATCTTTTGAGTATCGGCGTCTTCGGCCCGCAGGAGATCTTTTTCTAGGGCCTTCTGTTTTTTCTTGGTTTTTGCCATGTGGCTGAGGACGAGCTTTTGCAGTGTGTCCTTTTCGGGAATCTGGATGGGAACGAGGCTGGCGCTATACAGCAGGGCGGCTAAGAGGGAAGGAAAGGAACGGGCTGTCATCTTTTCCCCTACATGGGCCTCATAGGCAGTTAGGTGCTTCATCCGGTTGCGCCCATCGATTTGGGCCATGACGGTCTGGATTTCCCCTGTCAGATGGGCTTTTACCTCTTCTTGGATGGAGAAGATGGCTTTTTCAAGGGCCGCTGCTTCCTTTAGGGAAAATAGGGCCGGTGCCTTGTCAAAGCCTGCACGGTAGACGGTCTCCTGGGCGGATTCTTTTCCGATGCCGACAGTTACCGCAATGAGGGCGGCGGTGAGACTATCTTTCCCGCTTGCCACACAAGCCTCCCTGATGGCATGGGGGTCACCTTCAAGAAAGGAAATGCCTTCCCCAAGGGGCGGCGCTTCATAGGGCTTATTTGGCAAGATCTGGCGCACGCGGCTTTCTTTCTTTCCAATGTGGCGGAGAGCGTCGACGATGAGCCCTGTTTCATCAACAAAGATGATGTTGCTGTTTTTTCCTGTCAGTTCAAGAATCAGTTTTTTTGTGATGATCTTGCGTTCCCGGCCAATCAGATCGATGCCTATGACAAGAACGCGGTCAAGGCCCAGCTGCGTGATGGACGTAATGCGGCCTTCTTCAAGGTGTTTACGAAGGAGCATGCAGAAACTGGGCGGCCTATCTGGCCGTTCAGGAAGACGCTCGGGAAGTGTCACGAGGGGGGAATCCCCGGATAGATCAATGAGCAGGTTTTCGGTATGGGTTTGGAGCGTAATCTGAAGGAGCAGGGAATTGCGGCTCGGCATGAAAATCTTATAAATCCTGCCGTTTTCCAGATGGTCCCGCAGCTCTTTAGTAAGAACGCGTAAGGTCATGCCTTCGAGGTTCATGAAAAAGCCTCCTTTTGGCTTATATTTGCACGATTTCCCGTTTTTTTATATAATATATGGATACATTATGCGTGGTCTGCAATCGTAAGATGCTAGACGGCACTTCACACAGTATAATATGTGGATTCTTTCTGGTCAAACCGCAAAGGAGATTATGGAATGAAAAAAACAGGATTGCTGCTTGTTGCCCTTCTGACACTGACCCAATCGGCTTACGCCATGCTCCCCCTTACGGAAAACAATATTGCTGCTGCCCAGCTTTACGGATCCCAGCGCAAAGGAGCGTCAGACCTTGAACTGGTAGCGCCTTGGACCGTCTACGACCGTAAGCAGACGAACCGTTATGGCGTCGGGGAAAAAACGGTTATGTACACGCCTTATCTTATGGCAGCCATCGATGCCAAGAGTCTTGCGGAAAATGGGGGAACTCCCACAATCAGCCGGGGCATGAAGGTGGCCAAGGCCTATGACGGTGTGCTTGCCCTCGGTGTCACAATCAGTACGACGACCAAGCTTGAACCGAAATTCCTCAAGGTCAAGATGTATCAGGGCACCAATGTGGTGGAACCCTATTACACGAATCTCAACCATGCGGCTCGGCGCAAGATGAAGGTGAACAGTGCCGCCGCGGGCGGCGTCGTCACGGTCAATGTCTGGGATGATCAGTACTATATCTATTTTGACCTCAAGAAGCTCGATCCCAAGCGGACCATGGTCCTTGCTGTAACTGATGAGGTCGGTGGAACGCGGGAGTACGTGCTGAAACTTGACAAAGTAAACTAAGGGGGCCCTACGTTGTTAAAGAGTATGACCGGCTACGGACGTGGCGATTATCAGGATGATTCGTTTTCCTTTACCTTTGAAATCAAGACCGTGAATCACCGTTATGCGGAACTGTCCATCCGCATGCCGCGCTTCTTGGCACCCCTTGAAAACCGGATGCGCAAGGTGATCTTGGATGATGTGAGCCGGGGACATATGGACGTTTTTGTCAATGCAGCCTATACGGGAACGGAAGGCCGTCAGATTACAATTGACAAAGGCCTTGCAAAGGCTTATCATGATGGTTTGAAGGAACTTTCAGCCCTTTTGGGCGCTCATGAAGGCGCGGTTGATGAGGGGCGGGAGGTTCTTTTTGTGGCAAAGTGCCCCGATGTGGTCATCCCCGGAGAGGCAAAGATCGATCTTGAAACGCTCTGGCCCCATATGCTGGGTGCCGTCCAGACGGGACTGCGCCATTTGGACGCGATGAGGGAGGAAGAAGGCCGCAACATCTCCCAAGATGTGGCGCGCCGCGTAGACCTTATCGAAGAAAAGCTTTCCTTCCTGGAAGAACGCGCCCCTGAAGCGGTCAAGGATTATGAAAAGCGCCTTGAAGAGCGGCTTCTTGAGGCCCTTCGTGCCCATGGAGCCGGGGACCTGGATGAGTCACGTCTCATCCAGGAAGTTGCTCTTTATGCGGATAAGGTGAACACGACAGAGGAGATGGTCCGTCTCCACAGTCATATCAAGCAGTTCCGCCAGATGCTCCAGGAAGATCATCCTGTCGGTCGGCGTATGGACTTCCTGGTACAGGAATTTAATCGTGAAGCCAACACCATTGCCTCCAAATGCAGTGATTCGACGATGACCCAGACTGTCGTTGAAATGAAGGGTGAGATTGAAAAGGTCCGGGAACAGATCCAAAATATTCAATAGTGGCAAGGAGTAGGAAATGGACATCAAACTGATCAATATCGGATTTGGCAATATTGTATCGGCCCAACGGGTCGTTACCATCATCGGCCCGGAATCGGCGCCTATCAAGCGGATCATCCAGGATGGCCGCGACAAGGGTGTCGTCATTGATGCAACCTATGGGCGCCGGACCCGTTCCGTCCTCATCATGGACAGCGGCCATTTGGTCCTTTCGGCCCTGCAGCCAGAGACCATTGCCAACCGGTTTGCCGTTGACGATGACGTTGACGACGAAGCTGGAGAAGGAGGAGACCATGAATAAACCACAGGGAATCTTACTTGTCCTTTCTGGACCGAGCGGTGCCGGCAAAGGAACCATCTGCGGACGGCTCCTTGAGAAACGGGACCACATGGCCTATTCCGTTTCCTGCACGACCCGTGAACCCCGCAAGGGAGAAGTGGACGGCAAGAACTATTTCTTCAAGACCCGTGAGGAATTTGAGGAAATGATCAAAAATGGCGGCCTTTTGGAACATGCTTCCGTTTATGGAAACTATTACGGGACCCCGCGTCAGTACGTGCTTGATAAGCTGAACGAAGGCCTTGACGTCGTCCTTGAAATCGATCCCCAAGGCGCGTTGCAGGTCAAAAAGAGCTACCCTGACGGGGTGTTTGTTTTCATCGTCCCGCCATCCCTTGATGAACTCAGTAAGCGCATTTATAAACGCGGGACTGATGCGGTTGATGTCATCAAGCGCCGACTCAGCGCAGCGACATCGGAACTAGCCTATGCTTCGAAGTATGATTACATTGTCGTCAACGATGAAGTGGAAAGAGCCACGGACAAGGTCAGCAAAATCATCGATGTGGAACATCTCAAAGTGGGACGCACCTACTACATTGTTGATGAAATCTGCCAACAAAAGACGACTGAACAAGACTAAAGGAGTGTTGTTATCATGACTATGATCGATCCGTCCATTGATTATCTGGCTGAAAAAGTAGGTTCCAAATATGGCCTTGTCATTATGGCTGCCAAACGGGCTCGCCAGCTTGTTGACCATGCACCGGCCCTGGTGGAAAGCAAATCCAATAAGCCCGTTTCCATCGCTATGGAAGAAATTGCCCAGGGGCTTGTAACGGCGGAACCCAAGTCGAACACCAAGAAATAAAAGGAGTCCACTGTGTTAGAGGGCAAAAAGATTGCAATCGGTGTGACCGGTGGAATTGCCTGCTATAAGGTGGTCACCCTTGTCAGCCGTCTCGTCCAGGCCGGGGCAGAGGTCCGTGTCGTAATGTCGGAGGCCGCCACAAAGCTTGTGTCCCCTCTGTTATTTAAGGAAATCAGCGGCGCGCCTGTTGCCTATGATATGTGGCGTGGCAATGATGAATTCAATGTGGAGCATGTGGCCTTGGGCCGTTGGTGTGACCTTATGGTTGTGGCACCGGCTACGGCCAATATCATTGGCAAGATGGCTGGCGGCATTGCCGATGACCTTCTGTCGACGACGCTTATGGCTTGCGATAAGCCCAAGATCATCTGTCCGGCCATGAACACGAATATGCTCAATAACCCCGCTGTCGTGCGCAACCTGGAAACGCTGCGCAGGGATGGCATTCTTATCATGCCGAGTGGAGCGGGCTACCTGGCCTGCGGCATCAACGGGGCTGGACGCCTTCCTGAACCGGAAGACATCAAAGCCTATCTTGATGTCTTTTTTGCAAAACGGGATGGTGACCTTCGGGGACGCCGCATCCTCGTGACGGCGGGAGGAACCCGGGAAGCCATTGATCCGGTGCGTTTCATCGGCAACCGGTCAAGCGGCAAGATGGGCTACGCCATTGCTTGCGATGCAGCGCGCCGCGGCGCCGATGTGATCCTTGTCTCAGGACCGACGGCCCTTGCGGCCCCGCGAAATGTAACACTGATTCCCGTGGAATCGACCCAGGAGATGCTGGATGCCTGCCTCACCGTCTATGATTCGGTGGATGCCGTGATCAAGGCTGCTGCTGTTGCCGATTACCGGCCCCATGAAAAAGCCGCGCAAAAGATCAAGAAAAATGAGGAAAGCCTCACCATCGACCTTGATAAGAACCCTGATATCCTGAAACTGTTAGGAGAAAAAAAGACCCATCAGTTCCTCGTCGGCTTTGCCGCGGAAACGCAGAACCTTATTGCCAACGCGGCCGCCAAAGTGCAGAAAAAGCACCTTGATATGATTGTCGCAAATGACGTTACGGCTCCAGGCGCTGGTTTCAGCACGGATACAAACATCGTCAAGCTGCTTTTCCCCGATGGAAGCATCAAGGAACCGGGTCTTATGTCAAAAGAGGATGTCGGAAATCTCATCCTTGATATCGTGCGAGACCAAACGGCTGAAAAATAAAAGCATAAAATGGTCTGCAATCACTGTATGTGACTGCAGACCATTTTTCATTGTTTCTTGATATTGACGCCATAGGTTCGATGCTGCGCATCGAGTACAAAGGAAAAAGAAAAAGGCGGGACGTGGCGGTATTATTGTGATTCTGGGTTTGGCTCTCTTCTTTTAAACTTACAGCTCTCTCAATCGGAGCATTTTTTGCTTCGACGCAGCCTCATGCTTTTTTGCTCCGACCGGTCTCGTAATTGATGGAGATTCCAGGCTGGTTGTTATATACATAAACATTGAACTGGACTCCAGCACCTTTATCTTCGACACTGTAGGCTTCCATCTGAACACCCCGCGCCACAAGTTCCCGCTCCTTAAAAATGGGGGTGACCCGATAGAGTACATGGTGATTGGTTTCTTTGACATAGTCGGCTACCATGTTTTCAAAGGGCAGCATCCCTGTTACGTTAAGATATCGTGTCCCAGTAATGAGATTGCGCGGATTGGCGTTTTCTGCCGTCAGCTGATACCCAATCAAGTGGCAGCGGTTGTATAGATATTTGCCGTCAATGCCTTCATATTTGACTGTATGCCAGCCTGAGGGTTTGATGTTTCCGATGGCGCCTCGTTTTTTAGTCGGCATGGTAGAACGGCTTACGTTGGCAAAGGCTGCGCCGCAGCGCCCTAGACTGTCGAGCTTGCTGTAGTGTTCAAAGGAACTGGTGGAAGCCTTGTCCTTATCGGAAAAGCTCGGCACATTGTCATTGATGACAACATAAGGTTTGCCGGAAAAATCAGGAATGCTTGCTAAATCAAAGGAGGTTTGTGCCGCTGATCCCTTTTGGGTGGCGACGGGCGCCGCGGCGGGCGCACTCTTTCTGGATGCTGCTTCCTTGGACTGGCCGCAGCCTGCTGCCATGAGTGAGAGGGAAAGTAAAAGGGATGCCGCGAAGTTCATGAGTTTTTTCATTTTTCGTATACCTCTTCTGTAATCTTGTCATGGGAAGAACCGGCAAAACTCCTTGTAAAGACGCAGTGCCAGGCCTTTGTTACATCGATATCAAAGAAAAAATCACCTGGATAGGACCGGTTCCAGTGATAGAGCACAATTTTTTCAATCCGGTCCAGGTAAGGGGCCGCTTCCCGGTCTTCAAGAAGGGCATATTCCTTAGGACCTGCTTTTTGAAGAAAATCTTCAGCCACTTCGATAGAAGCATTTTCTCCTTCAAAGAGGGCTGCCGTATAGGCGTCCATCCAAAGTTTTTGACCCGATACCTGGGCAAGGATTTCCTTCCTAAGGATCCGGTCCTGACTTTGACGGCGGTTGTTAAAGAGCAGGCCGCCTGCATCGTCGACACATGTGATGAGAATCATTGTAACATCGTTCCTTTCCGCAAAGTTGGGTACTTTGTCTATTATAACAAAATCCTTGCTGCGAATGCCTGTTTTCTTAAAAAAGAAGAAGCAGGGAAAAGATTATTTGGATAGTGAAAAGAGTCTTTGGCTGGAGCTTAGGTATCGTGAGCGATAGAAAACGTTTGTTTTATAAAATGAGCCCGTCTTTGAACAATCAAAGACGGGCTGACTCCATTGAAATGAAGTCCAATTAGTTTTTTTGAGCAGGTGCTTTAGGATGGCGTTCCAGAAACCTGAGGGAGTCGCCGCGGTCTACGACCATTTCATAGTTATGGCTAGAAAGGCTCGCATAAAGGGACTGGAGACGGCGCAGGAGGGAAACACCTCCACTGCGCCTTGTGACGCCAGGCACGGGCGGCGGGAAGAGGGGGACACGAAGTACATTGGCCCCGGAGTAAATCGCCATGACTTGTCCTTGGACATGGATGCTGTTAACAAGGGGAGAGGCGGCGATATTGGCCTTAGGGAACATCACGCGCAGGATGGCCGTGAGGCGCAGGAAGGTTTCCAGGTTACACGGCAGCTGATGACGGAAACTCGTTCCTTCCCTTGGAACAAAAGGAGATAGGCTGATTGTATCGGGATTGATTTCCTGGAGCATGGTAAGGTCACGGGCAAGATACTCCGCCATCTCATAAGGAGCCCCGACAAGGAATCCTGTATCAAGCTCATAGCCAAGGAGCTTAAGGTCGTTTAGGCAGTCTATTTTGGTTGATAGGGAATCCGACGGGGGATGGAGTCTTGAAAAGTGCAGGGGATCTGCCGTTTCAAAACGCAGGAGATACCGATCGGCACCGGATTTTTTCATTCGGCTGTAAGATAGGCGGCTTCGCTCACCAATGGAAAGGCCCAGCGCACAGTCCGGAAACTCCCCTTTGAGCGTTGAGATGAGGTTGCCCATGATCATATCTGTATAGTAATGATCTTCCCCTGATTCCAGGATGAATGAGCGCAGACCGAGTTCATACCCTTCTTTCAGGGCGCCGCGGATTTCCTCTGAATTGAGACGGAATCTTTTTTTATCCCTGTTTTCTTCTCGGAGGTCACAATAAAAGCAGTTTCGCGGGCAGTGATTGGTGAACTCCAGAACGCCCTGCATATAGATCCGGCGATGAAACAGATAATTCACCGCTTCCTGCGCGGCCGCAAAAAGCTTATTGCGCAGCGAAGGATCCTGGGAGCGCAGAAGCTCCAAATATTGTTCATCCGCAAGGGACGAACGCTGCATGAGCAGGTCGACAACATTCATGACAATTCCTCAACTTCCCTTTATTCGGTCACTACCGTCTACTTAACATTCTTATTATACTATATTGCGCGGCTTGTTACTAGATGGGTATGAAAAAATGCCCCATCTTGACAAGAGCGTTCCATTCCGATATACTTCATTTGTTATGGAGAGGTGGCCGAGTGGTTTAAGGCACCAGTCTTGAAAACTGGCGATCCTGCGAGGGACCGTGGGTTCGAATCCCACCCTCTCCGCCAATTAAAAATGAGATATGCGGACGCTTTCCGCATAAATTCAAATAACACCGCATGAGTCTTTGAATAAGGACTGGTGCGGTGTTTCAGTCTTTTATCATTTCCACATATGTTTACATGAGTCCGTACCATCAAGCAAAGCTTGCGCACCAATTGCGCACCAGCTGCCCCTAAAAACATCCTCTTTTGATTCACCCCTATGGACTGTCCGAAAGGAGAAATTTCCCATGAACTTTTTTGATCTTTTATCGGCCCGCCGCAGCGTGCGTCAGTATACGGAAGAACCCATCGAGCGCAATAAGCTCCAACAGATTGTTGCCGCCGGACTCATGACGCCGAGCAGCAAGAACCTTCACAGTACAGAATTTTTAGTCGTCGAGGACCGGAGCCTCATTTCCCAAATGGCCCGCTGCAAGCCTCGCTTTGGGGAAATGCTTACACAAGCGACGGCGGCTGTCGTTGTATTGGGGCGCCTTGAATCCCATGCTTGGGTGGAAGACGCGTCCCTTGCTATGCTCGCGATGATGCTTGAGGCCCGGGAACTGGGAATTGGCAGCTGTTGGGTGCAGGTAAGGCATATGGTCTCCGAAAAAATAGGCTCTGATGGAAATCCCCTTACGTCGAATAAGGATCTGCAGGAACTGCTCCATTTTCCGGATGGGCTTGAGGTTGAAGCCATCCTTTCCTTGGGATATCCGCTCCATCCCATTCGTCCAAGAAAATTGGCTGACGTGAGACCTTTCCGGGTCCATTGGGGCAAGTGGGAGTAGGGCCGTTTCCTCTTGCTGTTTGGGCAGCCGTAAAAAAGGGACGCAACGCATAGACATGGACAAGCGACAGGATCTGTACGTATGGAATGTGCGCTGCAGGTCTTGTTTTTTTGTCGTCTTTTGTCCCTTCCCACGAGATTTTTGAAAGTCAAGTTGTATCGACCTTCCTTTCTTTGGTAAAATGAAGGACAAAGCATTGCTTTTTCACCAACTTGCACTATAATGAAAGTGAATACATGTTTAGGATAGGAGGGGTGACAATGGGGTCCAGGACCATTGATGAGCTGCGGAAGCTGCTCCATCTGCCCGATGTGGAATATGGCCGGGAAAGCATCAGGCGCAGGAAGTGGCAGGAACCGCTTCCTGCCGCACTGCAAAAGCTTCGGGAATACCAATGGCAGGCACGCAACAAGTATAGCCCTTCCGAACTTTTTGTCCTACAGGGAAAAGCCGCGGAAAACTATAGCGATGAAACGGTTCACACTGGCCCTTGCCTTCACTATTATCCATCTTATTCGGCGCTCAGTGACAGCGAGCTGCGGGGCTACTTTGGCTGGCGTACGCGGGTTCGTCGGGGACAGGTGGAACCATCAAACCTCACCTTTTACATCCTTTATGCCAATGAACTGATCAATCTTATTGGTGTCAAATCGCCGGAGGAGGGATACGAACGGCTCCTAAAGCTGCGGGACGACTATGGGCCGAAGGAACCGACCCTTATTATGCGTCTGAATGAGTGGCTCTTTCATTTCATGGTCTATTATGGGGTGACGCCCGAAAAACTCCCGCCCGTCGTGCAGAGTCTCATGGCCCTTGGTAAGGACCTTACGTATCTGGAAACGGAAGACCTAGTCCTTCATCATCATGAGACCGTTGAGGTCCTTTCTAGACATTCCAATTACAACCTTAAGAAATCCCTTCTCTATCATAAAGATCCTCTGCATTATGAACGCTTCATTGCCCTGATCTATCAAAAGATTGTGGCCTATTTCAAGGACCATCGACAGATGGGATTCATGGATACGTGCCTTGCCAGTGAAACCTATCGCTGGCTCGACCTTTTTGAAACGGCTTATTTTCTTCCTGAACGCCGGGAACGAAAAAAACTGATTTATCGATTCGATCAGTATGCATATGTAAAGACTGATGGGGAAATCTGGACCCTATGGTACCGAACGGCGGATAATAAGCATAGGCGGAGACTGGGATCCTATCTGCGCATGGCCGAGGTCCATTATCGAAAGCTCATGGAAGAGCCGCCCCTCCAGCCGCTTGAAACGCCGCCTAAATGGCTGGTGAAAAGTGTGGATGCCATTGTGGCCCATTTTCAGGAAGAAGCCGCACGTAAGGCACGGCAGGAAGTGTCCTTCGATTTGAGTAAATTGGGCTTAATCCGCAAGGATGCCGCACAAACGCGGGATAAGCTCATGACAGAAGAGGAAACGCGGGAAGAAAGCCTTCGGGAGTTGTCCAAGGAAGAAAGGAAGGAACCCGCTTTGACGCGGGTTGCTGAAAAGGCCTCTGAGCAAGGACCTCAGCTCGCCTTCTTGGAAAAAGAAAAAAGTACAGCCCAGATACCGCCCCCTCACAGAGTGCCCGTGGTGGAAAAGAAGGCACTTCCCTATGGCCTTACGGAGGCGGAAGCTGCTTTTCTTAGGGCACTGCTTACGCATGCATCCTATAAGGAAACGCTTCCTCCTGGCATGATGGTTTCCCTCATGATTGACCGGGTCAACGAGAAACTTTATGATGAATTTATGGATACGGTCCTTGCTGATGACGGAGGGCCGATGATCCTTGCCGATTACGTCGATGACCTGAAAGGAGTCCTACTGTGATCAAAATCCCAAAAAGAATTGCCCGGACCCTCATCAGTTCCTTAAAGGGCGGTGTCGTGCCCCGCATTGGCCTGCCTTATATTACTGTGGGGCGTAAGAACGAGATTGACGCGCTGCTCCACGATGTCTCCGTGATTGAAGAAGGCGGCGCCTCCTTCCGTTTTGTCGTAGGGCGCTACGGAAGCGGCAAAAGCTTCCTGCTCCAAACCATACGCAACTATATCCTTGAAAAGAACTTTGTCGTGGTGGATGGGGACCTGTCACCGGAACGGCGGCTTCAAGGAACCCATGGGCAGGGGCTTGCCACGTACCGTGAACTCGTGCGCAACATGTCGACCAAGACCCGCCCCGAAGGGGGTGCCCTTACGCTCATCCTCGACCGCTGGATTGACCGTGTCCAGGCCCTGACCATGGAAGAAACCGGCCTTGCCATGGGGGATGGGGCCCTTATTGACGCTGTGGAAAAAAAGATCCGCAAGGTCCTATATTCCCTGGGGGACATGGTCCACGGTTTTGATTTTGCCCGTCTCCTGAGTCTTTACTACGAGGCCTACCGCAGCGGTGATGATGCCCAAAAGGCCCTTGTCATCAAATGGTTCCGCGGGGAATACGAGACAAAGACAGAGGCCAGGAAAGAACTCGGCGTCAATATCATCATCACCGATGATGACTGGTATGAATACCTTAAAATCTTTGCCTATTTCCTGAAACAGGCTGGTTATGCCGGCTTTTTTATCCTGATCGATGAACTGGTCAATATCTATAAGATTCCCAATGCCATTTCCCGTCAATATAACTATGAGAAGATCCTTACCATGTTCAACGATACCATGCAGGGAAAGGCCCACTACCTAGGCATCATTCTCAGCGGTACGCCTCAATGCATGGAAGATCCGCGCCGCGGCGTCTATAGCTATGAAGCGCTGCGTTCTCGCTTGGCGGCAGGGCATTTCAGCGGTGACTACAAAGACCTGCTGGCACCCGTGATCTACCTTCAGCCCCTGACGCCGGAAGAACTGCTCATCTTGACGGAAAAACTGACGGAGATCCACGGCTTGCTCTATGAATATGACAATAAAGTGACCCAGGAAGACCGCATTTCTTTCATTCGTCAGGAATTTGCCCGCGTCGGGGCCGATTCGCATATTACGCCCCGGGAAATCATCCGTGATTTTATCGAGCTCCTTGATCTTGTCTACCAGCACCCGGATAAGACAATCGGTGATTTCCTCCAAAGCGGTGAGTTTGTCTATGCCAAAAGTGAGGAAACGCCCGACGGAAAGTTCGCCGAATTTACGCTTTGACTCGGTTGCTGTTTGTTGACAGGAAAGGATCCTGATTTTGTCTATTTTTGATGAATATGCTCCTTTTGTGCAGGATTTCATCTATCGAAATGGCTGGGACGAACTGCGCCCCATCCAAGTGGCCGCAGGGGACGCCATCTTCCATACCGATGATAACCTGCTCCTCACGGCATCGACGGCGTCAGGCAAGACGGAAGCCGCCTTTTTTCCCATCCTGAGCCTTTTTGATGCCAATCCGCCCAAGTCTGTGGGCTGTATCTACATCGGACCGTTAAAAGCCCTCATCAATGATCAATTCCAGCGCCTGACAGACCTTTGTTCCGATGGGAATATCCCTATCTGGCACTGGCATGGTGATGTTTCCCAGTCTCACAAAGCAAAGCTCATGCGCCATCCGTCGGGCATCCTGCAGTTGACCCCGGAATCCCTGGAAGCCATTCTGCTTCATAAGCATATGGCCGTTCCTAGGCTCTTTGGGGATTTGCGCTTTGTTGTCATTGATGAGGTCCATTCCCTGCTGCGCGGTGACAGGGGCGGACAGACCTTGTGCCTTATCGAGCGAGTCAGCCGCCTTGCTGGCGTCAATCCCCGCCGCATTGGGCTGTCAGCTACGATGGGGGACCCTGAACGAACAGGGGCTTTTTTGTCCCTCGGCACGGGGCGGCGCACCATCATTCCCCGTATACAGTCAAAAGGAAGCCGCTGGCGTCTTTCCCTTGAGCATTTTTATGTCAAGGATACCCAGGCCGGGGAAGGGCGGACCGATATCAAAGCCCTGCCCGTTCTCGATGAAAAGACCGATACGGCTCCTCGTGAGGCGGATCCCGGTCTTGGTTACATCTTTGAACATACGCGGGGAAAGAAGTGCCTTGTTTTTGTCAATTCCCGCGAAGAGTGTGAAGGAGTGACGACAAGCCTGCGCCAATACTGCGAATTGAACCATGAGGCGGACCGCTTCCTGATCCACCACGGAAATCTCAGCGCAAGTTACCGGGAAACGGCGGAAATGCTTATGAAGGATGAAAGCAAACCCTTAACGACGGTTACGACGTCGACCCTTGAACTAGGAATCGACATTGGTCGTCTGGAACGAGCCTTCCAAATCGACGCGCCCTGGACGGTCTCGAGCTTCCTGCAGCGTATGGGACGCACAGGACGGCGCGCCCTGCCGCAGGAAATGTGGTATGTCATCAGGGAAGACGAACCGGAAATCCGGGCCCTGCTGCCAGCGACCATCCCTTGGAAGCTCCTTCAAGCCTGTGCCTTAATCCAGCTTTACCTGGAAGAGCGCTGGGTGGAACCGCCGCGGCTTGACCGGCTGCCTTTCAGCCTTCTTTATCACCAGACCATGAGTGTCCTTGCTTCCTGCGGGGAGATGAGCCCTGCTGAGCTTGCCTCCCGCGTACTGACACTCAATTATTTTCACCGCATCACCCCTGATGACTACCGCGTCCTCCTGCATCATCTTATCCAAACGGACCACATCCAGTTGACGGAAAAAGGCGGCCTCATTGTCGGTCTTGCGGGGGAGCGGGTCATCAATTCCTTTAAGTTCTATGGCGTCTTTCAGGAAAGCGAGGAATATACTGTCCGCAGCGAATCCCAGGAACTGGGTACGGTTGTTGCACCCCCGCCGCCGGGTGAAAAGATTGCCCTAGCCGGCCATGTATGGCGCGTCCTTGAAGTGGACCGCAAACGGCATCTGATCTACTGTGAAATGGTAAAGGGCAAAGTACCGGCTTACTTTGGTGAATGCCCAGGTGACCTTCATACAAAGGTCCTGAAACGGATGCGCCAGGTCCTGCGGGAAGATACCCTTTATCCCTATCTCATGAAAAATGCTGTCAGCCGCCTTACGCAGGCGCGCTGCACGGCAACCCAAAGCGGTGCTGCTGATGAGAATCTGATTTTTTTGGGCGGCAAGATGTGGTGCTTCATTCCCTGGCTTGGGACCTATGGATTTCTTGCCATGGAGCGTTTCCTGCGCCTTAAATGCGGAGATAAGCTTGGCCTAAAGAATTTGGACCCCTTCCGGCCCTTTTTCATGCAGTTTACCATGGAAGCGGATGCGCCTACCTTTTATGCCGTCCTGCGGGAAGAGGGGGAAAAGCTCAATAATCCGATGGATCTGGTGTACCCAAACGAGGTCCCTTTATTTGATAAATATGATGAATATTTGCCCGAGGAACTTGTAAAGAAAGGATTTGCCTACGGCGTGCTCCGCATGGATGAAGTCAAGGACTTTTGCCGCAGCCTTTCAGCAGAAAAGGCAAGGCCGGCGGAACTGGTTGACGGGGCACCATCATGAAAAATAGGAGAAAAAAATGACCCAAACCATGGGAACCCTCATTGTCCTTTTATCGACAGGCATGTGGGGCATCTCTGGCGTGTGCGGCCAGTATCTGTTTGAACACACGCAGATTGATTCGACTTGGCTGATTGCTGTGCGGCAGATCCTTGCCGGTCTCATGTACATGATGGTAATAGTCCAAAGGGGAAAGGAACCGCTATTTGCTATTTTTCGCGCTCAGCGGCAAACCCTTTGGGAAATGCTCTTTTTTACCTTGGGCCTTCTGGGGTCCCAGTATGGTTTTTATTATGCCATCAAGCTCTCAAACGCTCCTACAGCAACGGTCCTCATTTACACAGCGCCTGTCTTTGTCGTGCTCCAGCAAGTGCTGATGCAGCATCGACCTGTGGAAAAAAAGGAAGCCGTGGGAATCTTTACGGCTCTTATGGGTGTCTTTCTTGTTTCCACCCATGGCAACCCGACTAGCCTTGTCATTTCGCCGGCTGCTCTTTTTTGGTCCATTTTGTCTGCCATTGCCATGACCCTTTACACGGTGGCGCCAGCGCATATCCTTAAAGAATACAGCAGTCCTTACCTGATGGGGTGGGGGCAGCTCCTTTCAGGATTCATCCTTCTTCCTTTATGCAATCCCTTTCATTCCGGGGTGGAAAGCTGGACGTTTTTTAGCATAGGAGCCATGGGCTATATCATTGTCTTTGGGACGGTTGTGCCATTTCTCATGTACTTTAACGGCCTCAAGGTCATTGGCCCCGTCAAGGCATCTCTCATCAGCTGCAGTGAACCTCTTTGTTCCGTCTTGTTTTCTGTCGCCTTTTTAGGAACCTTCCTTGCCCTGCCGGACTATTTGGGCGTTGTGTGTATTGTAGGGACGGTGGTGATGCTGAGTTTGAAATAGATTGATGGGGGAGCGCAAAAATCGGGCTCAAATTCCAGAATACTGTGCCTCCATTGCATCCATAAAATAAAGAATCAAGCATAGTAGGAAGTACTTGCTTCGAATCGGATCGATTTTTGCTCCGAGTAATAATACGGGATGAGGCGCGGACCTAAACCGCCCCCTTGCGGGGGAAGGGGCCCGAAATGATTTGCTCTCAAACATTTTTCTCGGACTTACGATGACGCATCAAAAGCGTCCTTCGAAACTCCGGGCGAAGGTTCCTCACTACCGTTTGCAGGGAAACGGCGCTTTGCTTCTCATCCACCACCAAAATCGGGAAATGATCATGATAAATGCTTGTAGAAATTTACCGGTTTCGGTCCCCTCCTTTGCAAAAGCGGATCGATGTTGCGCATCGAGTACAAAGGGAAAATACGAACACGGGTCGTTCCAAGCACTATCGTGGTTTCTATATTTTCAAAAGACAATCCTTTTTTCAGAACTCACATAAACGTTAAGAACCCTAAACGGGATCCTTGTTTATATTCGTTTGGGGTTATTTCTCACGATCTTTTGGGTTATAATCTTTTGCCTCCGTGTTTTGCCTAGGTAAAGGCGAATCGACACTACGAGTCGATCTCAAAGGGAAATCGCGAAAGCGGATTGTTCCGGGTGCTATTGTTATCTTTCTATAAAAAGATCTTTTTTTCAGAACCCAAATAAAAACGAAGAGCCCTGTCCCGAACCAGTGACTGCGTTCGGGGCAGGGGTTACTTTTGGAATCATACCTTACGGGTCTTATGCCTTACTGTTTTTCACCGATCAATTCCCAATCTGCAGTTTTTTATAAAGGGGAAAGCAAGCGTCCTATCAGGGCGTTTCGGTGAGTCGTCTTTGAACGAGCTTTTTATCTTAAAAAAACACCCCCGCTCTTGCGGGAAGTGTTTTCTTGTATCTTTTGAAAACCGCGCCATAGTGGCGTGGTTCCGGAAAGCCTATAGCTATAAAAGACCTCCTAATGAAGTACCATGCAGTCGACCTGTCAGTCAAGCAAAGTAAAACATTAGGAGGTGCACTGCCATGCCAAGTGGGCAGAGTCATGTCGTTCATAGTTTAGTACACACAAAGTGGAATTGTAAGTATCATATTGTGTTTGCACCAAAGTATCGTAGAAAAGTTTTCTATGAGAAAAAACGGTTAGCAATAAGAGACATCTAGCGACAGCTTTGTGAATGGAAGGGCGTAGAAATTCTTGAAGGTGAAATTTGCCCTGATCATGTACATCTGTTGGTAAGTATCCCACCAAAAATTAGCGTTTCGTCTTTTGTTGATTTTCCAGCAGTTTGGAAATATGAAATTTGCCTACCGAAATCGCGAATTTTGGTGCAAGGGATACGCTGTCGATACAATAGGTAAAAACACTACTGCAATAAAACATGATATAGCCAATCCGCTAAAACGCGACCGGGAAGGGAATCAACTGAGTATATTCGATTCACGAGACCCGTTTACGGATAGCAAGTAACCCCGTGCATGGCTGATAGGCCAATTTTTTAACGTACTTGTACGTCGCCAGTAATATGATGGCTATGCCCGAAAATGAAAAACCACCCGCTATGCGGGTGGATAGTTATTTCCTTACCCAAAAATGACTTCATCAATCTCTTTCTGCACGGCCATATACTCCCGAATGGAGGCTTCACACCGCTCCGTGAAGGTGGGGCGCAGGTCGAGTTTTTCGCCAAGAAGCTTGAAGAAGGCCTTTTCTTCATCGGCATAGGTTCCATCCACAAGGGCAAGCCCCATCAGTTCGAAGACAACAATACGTTTTTGAATGCGGTCCGTTGCGGCATTGAGGTCCGTCGCTAGGGCTTCCAGGGATTTCTGAGGCGCGTCAAGGGAAATGGTCATCTGCAGTTCCTCGCCATAGGCTGCGAGCAGTTTTTCTTCCCGCTTATCGACAATTCCATCGGCATTGCACAAATATTTGGCAATATCAATAAAAACTTCCTTTGCAGGTTGAGATAATCTCCGTAAATACATAAGGACCCCCCTCGTTCAAGTTTGCTCCACGGAAAGCTTAAGAAAATTCTATGGGTGCTTCCTTGCTTTTTATTATAGCAAAGCGCCTAGGGAGACACAATGACAAAAGGGAGAGCTCAAGAGATAAAAGTAAAAGATGTAATAAATTTGACAATTGAACTCGTTGAAAAAAGGCGTTTCTTCGACCTTTTTAGCTATGCGTGAACAAGGAAATCGAAAAAAATGAATCTTGATGAAGATGCTGTGTTTTCCAGTGTCCTTCATGATATAATGAAGAGCAAGAATGTGCTGTCAGATTCCATGGACTTGCTTCATGATACGTAAAGGAGGTCCTTTCATGGACTTTTCGCAAATAAGGCATCCTTATCCTTCGCGCCGCAGCGTGACCTACGGCAGACGCGGCATGGTGGCTACCAGCCAAACCCTTGCGGCGCAGGCGGGTCTTGCCATGCTGAAACAGGGCGGGAACGCGGCCGATGCCATTATCGCCACGGCGATTGCCATGACCGTTCTTGAACCAACGAGTAACGGCCTGGGAAGTGACGCTTTTGCTCTTTATTGGAGCGCAAAAGATCATCAGCTTTTTGGCCTTAATGGCAGCGGATGGGCGCCCCAGGCACTGACGCTTGAGGCCATGCGCGAAAAAGGCGTTGCTGCTATGCCGGAGCGGGGCTGGGCTTCCGTGACCGTTCCAGGTGCTGTTTCAGCATGGTCCGTCCTACATCGTCGTTTTGGCAGGCTGCCCTTCAAGCGTCTTTTCGAGCCGGCGCTGTCCTACGCCGAAGAAGGGTATCCTGTCCAGCCTGTGACAAGTCTCCTCTGGAACCGGAGCGTCCAAACCTTTGCGCCTTTAAAGAAGGACGAAGTGTTTGCCCCGCTGTTTGAAACTTTCTTCAAGAACGGGGCCCCTGGCCCTGGCGATTTGGTCCGCCTTCAAGATCACGCAAAGACCCTGCGCCTTCTTGCTGAAAGCCACTGCGAAAGCTATTACCGCGGTGAGATTGCTCGGGCTATCGATGACTTTTCCAAAAAGACGGGCGGCTATCTTCGCGCAGAAGACCTGGCTACCTATGAAGCGGAATGGGTGACGCCTGTATCCCGTTCTTATCACGGCTTTGAAATCTGCGAAATCCCGCCCAATGGGCATGGCATTGTGGCCCTCATGGCCCTTGCCCTTGCAAGCCGTCTTCCCATCAAGAACCGGGCGGAGCCGCGGAGCGTTCATTATGCCATTGAAGCCATGAAGCGTGCTTTTGTGGACGGTATGGAATATATTACCGATCCCCGTTACATGAAAGTGGACGTGAACGATCTTTTAAGCGATGCTTATGCTGATCGTCGTGTCCAAGGTCTTACGGAAGACGCCGAAATGCCGCGCGCCATCGATCCGGACTGCGGCGGTACAGTCTATCTCTGCGCGGCCGATGGGGAAGGTAATATGGTGTCCTTTATTCAGAGCAACTTCCGTGGCTTTGGCAGCGGAATCGTCATTCCTGGGTATGGCATTTCCTTTAACGATCGTGCAAGTTCCTTCCGTCTTGATGAGAAGGCGGCCAATGTCCTCGTACCGGGTAAAAAGCCTTACCACACCATTATCCCTGGTTTCCTCATGAAACAGGGAGAACCCCTTGGCCCTTTCGGCGTCATGGGCGGCTATATGCAGCCCCAGGGTCATCTCCAGGTCATGATGAACTATATCGATTTTGGCCTTAATGAGCAGGAAGCCCTTGATGCACCGCGCTGGCAGTGGATGGGCGACAAAAAGATTGAAATTGAGCCGGGCTTTGGCCCTGCTGTGATTGAAGACCTGAGACGCCGCGGCCATGAAGTGACGGTCAAAGAGGATTTTACCAGCTTTGGCCGAGGTCAAATGATCATGCGTCAAAAAAACGGGTCCCTTGCTGGAGCCACAGAACCCCGGGCGGACGGCACTGTCGCCGCTTGGTAAAAGGAGGAATTTCCATGAAAAAAGTAACAATGATCGTCATGCCGGGCTGTCCCTACTGCGCTAATGCCAAAAAGGCACTGGCAGCCCTTCAGAAAGAGGCAGCCTATCGAGATGTCCAGGTGGAACTTGTCGATGAAACAAGTGAAGCCGACAAAGTAAAACCTTATGCCGGTGCGTATTACTATGTACCGACCCTTTTTGTGGATCACGATAAGAGTTACGAGGCGCATCCCGGCGATACGTATGAAGTCATCTGCGAAGCTGTGGAAAAAGCGCTGGCTGCTGCCAAATAATTTCCCCGCAAATAGAAAACCTGCAGCAAGAGGAGTCCTCCTTTTCTGCAGGTTTCTTTTTCATTTTTTGGGGACGATGTCCCCAATTCCATTAAGGACATAATGGGGCTGGTAGGAGTAGTGCTTCATTGTGCTCCGCGTTGTCACGCCTGAAAGGACGAGTGCCGTTTCCATCCCTGTTTCTACACCGGCGATGATGTCCGTATCCATGCGGTCACCAATCATGACGGCATCTCCGGAATGGACCCCCAATTTTTTTAGACCTGTCCGCATCATAAGAGGATTTGGCTTGCCGATGAAGTAGGCAGCTACCCCGGTTGCTAGTTCAATCGGGGCAACGAGGGCGCGGCAGGCGGGGATGATGCCTCGGTCGCTGGGCCCCGTAAGATCGGAGTTTGTGGCAATGAGCTTGGCTCCTTGATTGATGAGCTGCGTTGCCTTAATGATCATTTCATAATTATACCCTGTCGTTTCACCCACAACGACATAATCAGGGTTCACATCATTAAAGGGGATCCCTGCATCGTAGAGCGCGTTCATGAGTCCGTGGGCACCGATGATATAAGCGCTGGAACCGGGTGCCTGTGTCTTTAGGAATTGAGCTGTTGCCAGGGCGCTTGTGTAAAAGTGGGATTCATCGATGTCAATCCCCATGGCAAGGAGCTTTTTGTGGAGTTCAAGAGGTGTGCGTTCGCTGGAGTTGGTGAGGAAGAGAAACTGCTTTTTTTCCTTCCTGAGCCAGTCCACAAATTCCTTGACACCAGGAAGAAGCTGGGAACCTTGGTAAATGACACCATCCATATCGCTGATAAAGCCATGTTTGGAACGAATGATTTCAAGATCTCTCATATTGACCCTCCTTTGTGATTTTGTTTTTATTATCATTCACAGCAAAATAAATAGCAAGCGATTTACCGTGATTTTACAGTTTTCTCACGTCTTTTACGAAAACGGTTCAAATGGGGCGGAACGGACTCCCAAAAAACGGAAAAGTTTTGCTTTCTCCCGTACAATCCGTTATACTTGAAAGCATGATTGTGGAAAAAATTGCACTAAGAGACTGATTCAGCAGTATTGTAGGAGGGCAGCAGTTATGAAGGAAAGAGAAACTCTTGGATCACGGCTTGGCTTTATTTTACTGAGTGCAGGATGCGCCATTGGCGTTGGCAATGTGTGGCGTTTCCCTTACATTACAGGACAGTATGGAGGCGGCTTCTTCGTTCTCGTCTATGTGCTTTTCCTTGCCATCTTGGGAATTCCCATCATGACCATGGAATACGCCATGGGGCGGGCCACAAAGCGCAGTATCCTGCCGGCGTACCGCCTGCTTGAACCGAAAGGCAGTCACTGGCACCTCATGGGATATCTATCCATGGCAGGCAACTATGTCCTGCTCATGTATTATTCCGTGGTTTCGGCGTGGATCTTTTACTACGCTTATCTCATGATGAAAGGCACCTTCCTGGGACTTGATACGGCTCAGGTTGAGGCCATCTACGGCGGGATGATGGGGTCCCCGCGGATTCTCGTATCGGTCATGCTCGTCGTGGTTGTCCTCACGGCCGTCATCTGCAGTATGGGACTCAAAAAAGGCGTTGAAAGCATAACCAAGTTCATGATGATGGCCCTTCTGGCTCTTATGGTCATTCTGGGTATCCGGAGCCTGCTCCTTCCCGGTGCCATGGAAGGCATTTCCTTCTATCTCAAACCCAATCTTGCTAATATGGAAAAGGACGGCATCTGGAACGCGGTCTATGCAGCCCTCAACCAGAGCTTCTTTACCCTCAGCATCGGCATGGGCGGAATGGAAATTTTTGGCAGCTACATTGATAAAGATAAGCGCCTTATGGGAGAAGCCGTCACCGTGACGGCCCTTGATACCTTTGTTGCCATTACAGCAGGCCTCATTATTTTCCCTGCCTGTTTTGCCTACGGCATTGCACCAGACGCAGGTCCCAAGCTGATTTTCCTTACTTTGCCGCGAGTTTTTAGTTCCATGGCCGGCGGTGTGGTCTGGGGATCGCTCTTTTTCATCTTCCTGTCCTTTGCCGCCCTTTCGACCATGATTGGCGTTTTCGAAAATCTTCAGGCCTTTGCCATTGACCTTAAAGGTGCGAGCCGGAAGGCGGCGGGGCTTGTAAATGGAATTATCATTGCCATCGGTTCCATTCCCTGCGCCCTGGGCTTTAACCTATGGGCTTCTTTCCAGCCCCTGCGGCCTGGCAATACGGTCATGGACATGGAAGACTTCTTTGTCAGCAATATTTGTCTTCCTGTAGGTTCCTTTATCATTACCCTTTTCTGTACTTGGAAGTTGGGGTGGGGGTTCGACCGCTTTATCGAAGAAGCAAACGAAGGGCAGGGACTTTCTGTAGCTAGAAAATTCCAATGGTACTTTAAATATATCCTGCCCTGTATCGTCGGGTTCCTTGTCGTTTATGGCATTGTGACCTATTTTAGATGAGCATCTGTTCCAGCTCTTTTCATGAAGAAAGGGGCTGTTTTTTTCTGCCCGGACGCGAATCCAGGGGAAAAGTTGACAAATCATCTAACTAGAGTATAATATAACTAACTAGAGGTAAAAGCGGGGGAGCCCTATGAAAAAACAAGTGGAACTGATTGCCATGCATCGAATTGTCAATGAATTGGATAGGCGGACGGCGGCCATTGCCCGTAAATACGGGCTAACCTTACCTCAGTTTGCCGTGCTCGAGGCTCTTTACCATAAAGGGGACCTATCCGTGGGAGAACTGAAAGAAAGCGTTCTGTCAACAGATGGGACCATTCCCGTGGTGACACGGCATCTCAAGCAGCAGGGGCTTATAGTAGGGACAACAGACCCCAAGGATAGGCGCCGGACCATTATGACGCTGACCGATAAGGGCCGCGCTCTCATTGCCAAAGTCTATCCAGAAAATGAAGCGATGCTCGACGCGATTTTTGGAAAATGGAACCATGAGGAAAGAAAAGCCGTGCTTCGGCTCCTTTCCCTGCTGGAACTGGATTAAGGAGGAATGAATAATGGAAAGAAAAATAGAAACACAGGTTAAAGGATTCCACGCCATTGATGGGGGCGGCGTTCATCTCGTGCGGGTGCTCGGCAATACGACGGTAAAGGCATTCAATCCTTTCCTCATGCTGGACTCGTTTGACTCAACAAACCCCGAGGATTATGTGGCTGGCTTTCCCATGCATCCCCACCGCGGCATCGAGACCATCACCTTCGTGGCTCATGGGAACATGCGGCACAAGGACAGCATGGGCTTTGAAGATATCGTTCAGGATGGGGAAGTGCAGTACATGTCCGCTGGATCGGGCATCCTTCACGAAGAAACCATCCCCGCGTCACCGCGGATGTGCGGCCTTCAGCTTTGGCTGAACCTTCCGGCCAAGGATAAAATGACAAAGCCGAGTTACAAGGCCATCAAAAAGAATGAAATCCCGGAAGTCCCTCTTATTCATGGCAAAGTCCGCGTCCTCATGGGAAACTACGAGGGAACCCAGGGCTATCAATCACATCATCTGCCTCTTGACTACTACGATATCCATCTGGACCCAGGGGCATCTTTGACTTGGAAAGTTGACAGGGAGCGGGCAGCAATGGGCTTTACCCTTCAAGGTGAAGTCATTGTAGCCGGAAATGTTATTCCTGAAAAGACTGCCGTTCGCTTTACGGAAGGCGATACAGTCACCATCACGGCTGGGAAGGATCCTGTGGAATTCATGTTCATGAGTTCCCTGGAACTTGATGACCCCATCCATTGGGGCGGCCCCATTGTCATGGATACTCGTGAAGGCCTGCTCACTGCTTTTCAGGAACTTGAAACAGGTACTTTTCTCAAAGACAAAATGGACGTGGAAAAATAAAGCGGCATATAGGGCTGTTATGATAACAACCTGTTTGATTGAGAATGTGAGCCCTTTGCTCTAGAAAAGATTGGAGTGCACAAGGGGCTCATGGTCTATCAGAATGATGCGTTTTATCGAGCACAAAAGGAAATACGAATATTCCAGAAGACTGCCCTTTTACAGAAACCGAATATAAGATGATAGCTCTAAACCGAACCTGCGCTTACGTTCGGTTTAGGGCTTGCTTTGTTGTCTTATCTCTTCCGGTCTTTCTTCTATTTGCTTTTTGCGAATTTGGCGCAGATGGGTTCAGTTGCCAGGAACTTCCGCTTCCACCAACGACGATGAAATTGTGTACCGCAATATGTTACGATGCAGCATACCTTTATTGCCATCCCTTCCAATCCATAGATTTTCCTCAAAGGCACTTTTTCATTCATGAAATCCTTGCATAGTCCTTTCCTCCCTATTTCGTGATATAATGAAAAAACTTAATATGAACATTTTGTAAAATTCATAAAGGGAAGGATGATTGATGATGTGGAAAAAATACCAGTCCATTCCGCTCATCTATAAGATGATTGCGGGGATGCTTGCAGGGATTTTTGCTGGCTGGCTCATGGGGGCGGGGACAGAACTTTTTGCTCCCCTTGGCAAGTTTTTCCTGACCTGTCTCAAATGTATTGCCATGCCGCTTGTCATCGTAAACCTCATTGCGGGAATCTCAAACCTAGATAACCCGGAATCCTTTGGCCGGATTGGCATACGGATCATCCTCTACTATATCCTTACAAGTGCCGCCGCCATGATCGTTGGTTTTGGCATTGCGACCCTCATCAAACCGGGAATAAATCTACCTTTGACGGGCACCTACAAAGGCGTCGTTGGGGAAATCCCCACCATTGGTTCAACGCTCCTTGCCCTCGTGCCAAGCAACATTTTTAAAGCCATGATGGAAGGCCGATTTGACCAGGTTGTTATTGTCAGTGCAGTTACGGGCGTGTCCCTTCTTATGATGCCTGACGCTCCAAGAAAACGCCTGACAACGCTCTTTCAAGACCTGTCGGATCTGATGAACCAGCTTGTCCATATCATCATGATCCTTGCGCCTTACGGAATTTTTGCCCTTGTTGCCCAATCTGTGGGTAAATACGGCAGTGCTATCTTTGGAACACTTGCCAAATACATTGGCAGCGTCTATTTGGGAATCTTCATCATGTGCTGCCTCTATGCCCTCATGGTCTTTGTTTTTACGGGCATTCGGCCAGGTGAATTTTTCCGCAAGGCCTCACGTATCATGGTTACGGCTTTCAGCACCTGTTCGAGCACCAGTTCCATTCCAATCAACATGGAATGCGCCGAAAGCTTGGGCGCCCCGAAAAAGGTCTACTCCTTTACTATTCCGCTGGGTGCCCAAATCAATAAAGACGGGACCTGCGTGTGTCTGACCACGGTTTTCATTATGACTGCTCAGGCTATTGGTGTATCGGTCGACGTTGGTCTGATGCTCAAAGTCCTTGTAATTGGCCTGATCCTAACAACGGGGAGCGGTGCAGTACCGAGCGGCATGCTCGTCATCCTGGCGATTTTATTGGAGAGCCTGGGCTTTCCACTTGAAATCGTAGGCCTTGTTGCTGGCGTCCATGCTTTTAATGACATGGGCATGACCATGATCAATTGCTTAGGTGACCTGTCCGGTACCATCATCGTTGGTCATAAAGAAAAGCAGCATGCTGTCTAGAAAGAGCTGCGAAGCCAGGGCCTATTTATTGGTCGTGGACAAGCCAGCCGTAATCGATAGCACTCTTAAACAAGGTTTTTGCCATCCTTTTTCAGCTTGCCTTACCATCCCTTTGCCTTGTGGTTTTATGCCCTCTGAGCTCGACTCGTAGAGTCGAGCTCAGAGGAAAAAAGCGAACACAGGTTGTTCCGGGAGGTATCGTGTTCTTTCTAATCAAAAGATTAACCACCCGCAAAAGCCAAATAGACACTAAGAGTCCTCACTCGAACCTGCGCTTACCTTCGGTTTAGGTCATGCTCTGTTGTCTTATCCCTTCCGGTCTTTCTTCTATTTGTTTTTTGCGAATTTAGCTCAGATGGGTTCAGTTGCCAGGAGCCTCCGCTTCTACCGACGACGGCGGAATTTCCCGTTATTACGTCTTTTAGACAACGCAGATGGGGACGATATGGGCCTCAGGCGAATCATGTTTCCTCTAAAAACCGAAAAAATTCCAAGAAGTGGCTCGCCCGCCGAAAGCATTTTTTCGGACATCTTAAAAATGAGATTGTGGTACGCACCTTCTTGCGGCGGAGCATGCCATCATTGGCATCAAATCAATCTTTTAAAGGCCAATGATGACGCGTAGCTCCATCGAAGCGGAGCGATTTTTGCTCCGAGTAAAAATAAAAGGGGCCCGACGTCTCATTACGAGCTAGAGCAAGGAACATTTTTCGATGGGCCAAAACCGCTGCGCAGGAAGCAGCTTGTTTCCTAGCTGCTTGCAGGACCGTGTAATCGAAAAATCAATTCGGCGTCCATGGCCGATAGGCAGACGGTTTGGCGCCATGCGCCACGGTCAAATCCCTTTCAACCTAGAAACGTCCAAAACCGTTTGTTTCCTATTCCTCCGTCCATTTTTCTACCGCACAAAAACAAAAATGTTCCCCATCTTCTTCACAATATGGTATAATACGAGTAGCCATCGTTGCTATTTTTTTACGAGGAGGGTGGGACGCAAAACGTACCACGTGGGACAAAATGGAAAGCATTGATTTGGGTAAGGTAATCAACCTACAAAACAAACTTGTTCCAGAAATGGTCCAGCTGCTCACGGAACGCTATAGCATCCTGCGTCAGATCAGTCATGATCAGCCCATTGGACGGAGGAGCCTCGCACGCAAACTCTCGCTGAGCGAGCGGGTACTGCGAAGCCATGTCGATTTCCTAAAAGAAGCTGGGCTCTTGGAGTTTGGCCTGACGGGCATGACGCTCACCGAAGAAGGCAACCATCTTTTGCAGGAACTGCGGGACTATGTCAATCGTCTCCAGAATCTATCTTCCTTGGAAGCAATCCTCGTCCAGAAACTGAAGCTCCGAAAGGTTTACGTGATCCCTGGCAATGCGGATGATAATCCCGTTGTTGTCCAGGAGATTGGCCGCGTAGCCGCCGGAATCCTGCTTCGTCTCCTCGCGGATAAGAAACCTCATACGGTGGCAGTGACAGGCGGCACGACCGTGGCGGCCATGGCAGAAAACATCTATGGCAAGGAACCGGAAGCGACCATTGTCCCGGCCCGTGGTGGGCTGGGGGATCGCATCGAGCTCCAGGCCAATACGATTGCTACGGTTCTTGCACGCAGACTGAAGACCAAGTACCTTCAGCTCTACGTGCCCGATAGTGTGAGTGAATCCGTCTTGGACCGCATTCTTGAAGAGGACGCCGGTGTCAAGCATGTCATCAACACCATCAAAAGTGCTGATATCCTGATTCATGGTATGGGTGAGGCCTTTGTCATGGCCAAAAAGCGCGGTGTTTCGGAGACGCTGATCCAAAAGCTCAAGGAAGCCGGTGCTGAAGGGGAAGCCCTGGGACAATACTTCGACCTTGACGGGAAGGTTGTCTACAGTACAGATTCCCTAGGCCTTATGGCCAATGACCTTGCGACAATCCCTACGGTCATGGGGATTGCCGGCGGTGCTTCCAAAGGCCGCGCCATCTTGTCCGTCCTGCGCAGCGGTCATGACCAGATCCTGGTTACGGACGAGGCCGCTGCCCGCGAAATCTTAACGTTGCTTGCAAAATCAAAATGATTTTCTAATGGTATCTTTGGGAGGTAGTAAAATGGTAAAAGTTGGTATCAATGGTTTTGGTCGTATCGGTCGCTGTGCACTCCGCATTGCTGTGAAGAATCCGGAAGTCGAAGTTGTTGCAGTAAACGCCCGTTCCGGCATCGACACCTATGCTCATCTGCTCAAATACGATACCCTTCATGGGACGTTTGATGAGGATGTCCGCGTTGACGGCGATGTCATGATTGTTGGCGATCGCCGCATCAAGTTTACCCGCTTCACCGAACCGAAGGAAATTCCTTGGGGTGAACTGGGTGTTGATGTTGTCCTTGAAACGACGGGGAAGTTCAAGAACCGTGAACAGGTCCAGCCGCATCTGGATAACGGGGCCAAAAAGGTCCTTATCGCGGCTCCGGCTAAAGGCGAAGACCTGACCATCGTGCTTGGTGTCAATGATGATATGTACGATCCAAAGAAACACAATATCATTTCCAATGCTTCCTGCACGACAAACTGCCTGGCTCCTTTCACTAAAGTCCTTCTGGACAACTTCGGGATTGAAACGGGCCTCATGACGACGGTTCATTCCTACACGAATGACCAGAAGATCCTTGATGCTGCCCATAAAGACCTGAGACGCGCTCGTGCCGGTGCCTGCTCCATCATTCCGACCACGACTGGTGCAGCCAAGGCTACGGGTCTTGTCCTTCCGGAACTTGCCGGTAAACTGAACGGCATGAGTGTCCGCGTCCCGACTCCGGATGTTTCTTTGACCGATCTTGTGGTTACCCTCAAGAAAGAAACAACGAAGGAAGAAATCAACGAAGCTATGCGCGTTGCTTCCGAAACGACCATGAAAGGCATCCTCGGTTACAGCGAACTGCCCCTTGTTTCCAGCGACTATAAAGGCTGCCCGCTGAGCTCCATTGTTGATGGCCTTTCCACCATGATGGTTGGCCCGAAGATGGCTAAAGTCGTTGCTTGGTATGATAACGAATGGGGTTATTCCAACCGCCTTGTTGAACTGGCCCTCTTTGTTGCTGAAAAAGGCCTCTAAGATCAAAGGAGCATGCCTTCATGGAAAAGAAAACCGTAAGAGATATCAATGTCAAAGGGAAAAAGGTCCTCGTCCGCGTGGACTATAACGTCCCTATGAATGACAAGGGGGAAATCACCGATACCATTCGCATCGATGCTACCCTGCCGACGCTGAACTACCTCCTAGACCAAGGGGCCGCCATCATCTTGATGGCGCACCTGGGCCGTCCAAAAGGGAAGGTTGTTCCGTCCATGAGCCTCAAACCCTGCGCGGAATACCTGTCCCAGGTCATGAAAAAAGAAGTGAAGTTTGCTCCGGACTGCATTGGTCCCGAAGCAACCGAAGCTGCCCGTGAACTGCAGCCCGGCGAAATCCTCATGCTGGAAAACCTGCGGTTCCATCCGGAAGAAGAAAAGAACGATATGGCTTTTGCCGCATCCCTGGCTTCCTTAGCCGACATTTATGTCAACAACGGCTTTGGTGTGTCCCACCGGGCCCACGCTTCCGTAGAAGGGGTTGCCCACTATTTGCCGGCTGTATCGGGTTTCCTTCTGGAAAAAGAAATCAAGTACCTCGGCAATGCCGTCGATCATCCGGTCCGTCCTTTTGCCGCCATCGTCGGCGGTGCTAAGGTGGCAGATAAGATCGGTGTCATCCGCAGCCTTATTGAAAAAGCGGATATCATCCTTATTGGCGGCGGGATGGCCAATACCTTCCTGGCTGCCCAAGGGTACGACTTGGGAAAATCCCTTGTCGAAAAAGAAAGCATTGACGTGGCCAAAGAGCTCATCGCCCTTGCCAAGGAAAAAAATAAGAAGATGCTGCTTCCGATTGACCTTGAAATGGCGGCTTCTTTCTCGGCCGACAGTGAACATGCTTCCCAGACCTTGGATCAGCTCAATCCGGAATGGATGGCCCTTGATATTGGACCCAAGACAGCACAGCTGTATGCCGATACCTTGAAGAACTGCAAGACCATCGTCTGGAACGGACCGATGGGTGTCTTTGAAATGGCGCCTTTCGCTGCCGGTACGCGCCGTGTAGCCGAAGCTATGGCCGATAACGAAGGCATCACTATCGTCGGCGGCGGTGACAGTGCGGCTGCTGTCAAGCACATGGGTCTTGACAGCCGGATGAAGCATGTGTCGACAGGCGGCGGTGCTTCCCTTGAATATCTTGAAGGGAAGGTGCTTCCTGGCGTTGCTGCCTTGGATGATCTCCGGGACCCTATGGTGGCCGGAAACTGGAAATGTAATAAGACCGTGGAAGAGGCCATGGAATTGGCCCATACCTTGATGCATACCACGGAACAGGCAAATTGTGAAATCGTTCTTTTCCCGCCCTTTACGGCTCTTGAATCTGTAGCGGCAACGGTGGAAGGATCCCATCTGGGATATGGTTCCCAGGACCTGTTCTACATGGATCAAGGCGCTTTCACTGGCGCAGTTTCCGGCCCGATGATTGCCGAAATTGGTTCCGAATATTCCATCGTAGGCCATTCCGAACGGAGAACTTACTTTGGGGATACAGATGCGATTGTGGTCAAGAAGGTCCAGGCCTGCTATCGAAATGGTCTCGATCCTGTTCTCTGCGTTGGCGAGAACGAAGAGGAACGGACGGAAGGCCGTACGGAAAGTACAATCTTAAGCCAGCTCCTACCGGTTCTTGCCGTCTTGACTGACGACGAGGCACGCCGACTCGTCGTTGCTTATGAACCGCTCTGGGCCATTGGCACGGGCAAGACGGCATCCGTAGAAGATGCTCTTGCTGTCAGTGCCATCATTCGCCGCGCCGTTGAAGAACGGTTCAATCATGAAACAAGCCGCCGTGTCCGTGTCCTTTATGGCGGTTCCGTAACGGCCGAAAATGCGCATGCCTTCCATCAGCCTGGCATTGATGGCGTTCTTGTTGGCGGGGCCAGCCTCTCGGCTGAATCCTTTGCCGCCATCTGCAATACGTTTTGAGGCGCATCATGAAGAAACCTGTTGTACTTATGATCCTTGATGGGTGGGGGATTGCACCGCCTTCATCTACGAACGCGGCGACCAAAGCCCAAACACCCCATCTGGATTTCTATTTCCATCGCTATCCCCATGGTAAGCTCCAGCCAAGCGGTGAAGCTGTTGGCCTGCCGACTGGGCAGATGGGAAACTCTGAAGTGGGTCATCTGACCATTGGTTCCGGACGCGTTATCTATCAAAACCTGACGCGCATCACTCGGGCCATCAAAGATGGATCCTTTGAGCAAAATACCGTGCTTCTTGAAGCCATGAACAAAGCCAAGGAAACAGGCCATAAGTTCCATGTCATGGGACTTTTGAGTGATGGCGGCGTCCACAGCCATATGGATCATCTGCTGGGCCTGCTGCGCTTAGCGAAAAAAGAAGGCCTTTCCGAAGTGTATATCCATGCCTTCCTGGACGGGCGAGATACGCCGCCCCAAAGTGCCGGTACGTACCTGAAAGCCCTTCAGGATGCTATCAAGGAGATTGGCATTGGAAAGATTGCTACCGTGAGCGGACGCTATTATGCCATGGACCGCGATAAACGCTGGGAACGGATCCAAAAAGCCTATGATGCCATGACCGGGGCGGAGAGCCTTACGGCGCCGTCCGCCTTGGAAGGGCTCCAAGCCGCTTATGAGCGGGGCGTAACCGACGAATTTGTCGAACCTTTTTCCATCTTGGGAAAAGAAGGATCCATTGCTTCTGGCGATAGCCTTGTGTGCTTTAACTTCCGTCCCGACAGGGCTCGGGAAATCACCCGTGCCTTTGCCGATCCTTCCTTTACGGAAGTGACGCGCCGCGACGGGGAGCTTCCTGTGACGGTGGCGTCCATGACGGAATACGATGCCACGCTGCCCATTCCCGTGGCTTTTCCACCGGAACATATTGCCGATACGCTGGCAGAAACGGTTTCCAAAAAGGGCCTTCGCCAGCTACATATTGCAGAAACGGAAAAATACGCCCACGTTACGTTTTTCTTCAATGGTGGGCGGGAAGAAGTTTTCCCTGGGGAAGACCGCATCCTTGTTCCGTCGCCGCATGTCGCGACCTATGACCTACAGCCTGAGATGAGTGCCTATATTGTCACGGAAAAACTTCAGGAAGCATTGGATCAGGACCTTTATGATCTCATCATACTGAATTTTGCAAACCCTGACATGGTGGGGCATACGGGGGTCATGAAAGCCGCCGTAGCAGCAATGGAAGCCGTAGATGAATGTGTCGGCGGCCTCGTGGACAAGATCCTTCAAAAAGGCGGTGCCGTCTGCATTACGGCAGACCATGGCAACTTGGAAGAAATGGAGGACCCTGTAAGCCACATGCCCATGACGGCCCATACGACAAACCCTGTTCCTTTCCTGGTCATTGGAGCCGAGGCGGGAACGGCCGTCATGGATGGCGGACTGTCGGACATCGCGCCGACCCTCCTTTCCCTCATGGGCCTTGAAAAACCGGAAGCCATGACAGGACACAGCCTGCTTGTAAAAAATCCTGACTGATCCCAGCAAAAAGAAGAGGTGCATAACAATGGGACTTATTGAAAATATCTGTGCAAGAGAAATCCTGGATTCCCGCGGCAACCCCACCGTTGAAGTGGAAGTCCTCCTTGATAACGGCATCATCGGCCGCGCTGCTGTTCCGAGCGGTGCTTCCACAGGTGTTCATGAAGCCGTGGAACTGCGTGACGGGGATAAGAACCGTTACCTCGGTAAAGGCGTCTTGAAGGCTGTGGATAACGTCAACGACGTCATCTGCGATGCCCTCATTGGCCTTGAACCGTCTCGTCAAATCGAGATTGACCAAGCGCTCCTGAGCCTTGATGGAACCGAAAATAAAGGCAAACTTGGTGCCAATGCCATCCTGGGCGTCAGCCTTGCCTGCGCCAAAGCAGCCGCCGAAGACGCCGGCCTGCCCCTGTACCAATACCTGGGCGGTGTCAACGCCAAGGAACTGCCTGTTCCTATGATGAATATCCTTAATGGCGGTGCCCATGCCGATAACAACGTTGATATCCAGGAATTCATGGTCATGCCGATTGGGGCCGTGAACTTTGCCGAAGCCCTGCGCATGAACGCTGAAATCTACCATGCCCTGAAAGCGGTCCTCAAGGAAAAAGGCCTTGCAACCGCTGTGGGTGATGAAGGCGGTTTTGCCCCGAACCTTGACAGCAACGAAGAAGCCCTTGCCGTCATTGTCGACGCCATCAAAAAAGCCGGCTACAAACCGGGCAAGGAGGTTGTCCTTGCCATCGATACGGCTGCTTCCGGTCTTCTTGAAGATGGCAGATACGTCCTCAAAGGAGAAGGTGTGGCAAAGACCAGCGCTGAGATGGTTGACTGGTATGAAGCCCTTTGCGAAAAATACCCCATCATCTCCATCGAAGATGGCCTTGGTGAAGATGATTGGGATGGCTGGAAGCTTCTTACGGATCGCCTGGGCAAGAAAGTCCAGATCGTGGGCGATGACCTTTTTGTCACGAATGTGGAACGCCTTGCCAAAGGGATTGAAATGGGGGTAGCTAACGCCATTCTGATCAAACTGAACCAGATTGGGACCTTGACAGAAACCCTTTCCGCCATTGAAATGGCAAAACGCGCTGGCTATACGGCCATTGTTTCCCACCGCAGCGGGGAAACGGAAGATACGACCATTGCTGATGTCGTTGTTGGCACCAACGCCGGTCAGATCAAGTCCGGGGCTCCGTGCCGTACGGACCGTGTCGCTAAATATAACCAGCTCCTGCGCATTGAGGAAGACCTTGGCGCGGCAGCCCAGTATAACGGCAAAGCCGTATTCTATAATCTGAAATAGAACGGGACTTGAAACAGCAAGAGGCAGTGAAGATGAGAATTCATCTTCACTGCCTCTTGGTTTACGTAAAATGAGGAACCCTTTTTGATGGTTCTTCGGTCGAAAAATCAATTCGGTGCCTACGAGTGATGGGGAGGCGGTTTGGCTCCGGCTTCGCGTTCTGCATCAATTCAGTTCGATTTTCGGGCTGAGTTATAGGAAAAGGGACGCTTGACGTCCCACCCCAAACATAGTATGATTAGGGAGCTAAAGCAACAAGTGTTCCTGCGTGCCGAGCCGGGACACCAAAAGGGCAGGGAGGGCCCTTTAAAGGGATTGCAAGGCCTAGAGCGCAAGTGCCTATCCTGATAGGCAGACGAGGAAGAGGCTTATCGAACCGTCAGCGGATACCTCTCGGTGTGCTGCAACCGTAAACAGATGACAAACCTTTCCGGTAACGGGAAGAACAGAGAGTCTGGGGCAGACGGCAAATCACTTCATGAGGAGGCACAAGCTATGTGCGGAATTGTTGGATATATTGGGCGCCATCAGGCTGCCCCGTTTTTGATTGATGGACTGAGTAAATTGGAATATCGCGGGTATGATTCCAGCGGTATCGCCGTTTATCATGACGGTAAGATCGATGTGGAAAAATGTGTGGGCCGTCTTGATGCCCTGCGTCAAAAACTCATCGGCCATGAACCGGAAGGAGTGGTCGGCATTGGCCATACGCGCTGGGCCACTCACGGAAAACCGTCCGACGTCAATGCCCATCCCCATACGGATGACAGCGGTGAATTTGCGGTTGTCCATAATGGCATCATCGAAAATTACATGCCCCTCAAACTGGATCTTTTGAAGAAGGGCCATCAATTCAAATCCGAAACTGACACAGAAGTGGTCGCCCATCTTATGGCGGACCAGTATAATGGCAACTTTGAAGAGACCGTGCGCAAGGTCCTTCATATCATCCAAGGTTCCTACTCCTTGGTCTTCCTGTGCGCCAAGGAACCGGACGAGATTATCTGTGCCAAAAAGAACAATCCCCTTGTTATTGGCCTTGGTAAAGGGGAAAACTATATTGCCTCCGATATTCCGGCCATCATCAGCAAGACGCGGGATACGTATATCCTTTCCGATGGGGAAATGGCTATCGTCAAAGCTGACAGCGTGGTTGTCAAGGATCTTGAAGGTCACACTATTGATAAAAAGGTCTTCCGTGTTACTTGGGACGCCGAAGCTGCAGAAAAGGGCGGGTTTGAGCACTTCATGCTGAAGGAAATCTATGAACAGCCCAAATCTGTCCAGGATACCCTGCGGGGCCGCATCAGCGAAGATGGAACAAAGATTGTCCTGCCGGAACTTTCCTGGACGCCGGAAGAATTCAAGAAGTTTAAGAAAATCTTCATCGTCGCCTGCGGAACGGCTTATCACGCCGGTCTGGTCGGTAAGTACTACATCGAAAAGATGGCTCGCATTCCTGTGGAAGTCGACATTGCCAGCGAGTTCCGCTATCGTGACCCTATCATCGGGGAAGACTGCCTGCTCATTGTCGTCAGTCAGTCCGGTGAAACCAGCGATACTCTGGAAGCCCTCAAAGAAGCCAAACGGCGCGGGGCCAAGACCATGGCCGTTACGAACGTAGTAGGTTCTTCTATTGCCCGCGAAGCAGATCAGGTCGTCTATACCTATGCCGGTCCGGAAATCGCCGTGGCTTCAACGAAAGCCTATACGACGCAGCTTATTGTCATGCTGCTCCTTTCCCTGTATATTTCCCAGCTTACGAGAACTTTGACGCCGGAACGCATCAAAGAACTCATCGATGGGGTACGGACCATTCCGGAACAGATGCATGTGATTTTGGATCACGTAGATCCCATCAAGGTTTTTGCCACTAACTATGGCAACTGTGAAGACGCGTTCTTCTTGGGCCGCTCCCTTGATTATGCCGTCGCCCTTGAAGGCGCCCTGAAACTCAAGGAGATTTCCTATATCCATGCAGAAGCCTATGCGGCAGGTGAACTAAAGCACGGGACCCTTGCCCTGATTGAAGAGGGGGTACCTGTTATTGTTCTTGCTACCCAGGCGCATGTCTACGAAAAGACCATCAGCAACCTGCAGGAAGTCAAGAGCCGCGGTGCCATCGTCATCGGCATTGGCATGGATGGTGATACGGAGCTGGCAAAGCACGCCAACAGCGTGATTACCATCCCAAGAGCAGATCAGGAACTGGCGCCGATCCTCGCCGTTATCCCCCTGCAGCTCCTTGCTTACTATGCAGCTCTTGCCCGTGGATGCGATGTGGATAAACCGAGAAATTTGGCAAAATCCGTTACAGTTGAATGATGCCTTGACTGATAGAAGCTGCGACAACCTCGCAGCTTCTTTTTTCGATGCTGTTACCCTATCTTTATAGCAGGAATCTCTACTTGTTTGCATCCCTTGAGGATTTGTAGTAAAATAAAGTACATATGATTATTAAATGCCGTAAATGCGGCCGAAAAAAGGTGAAAGCTTATGGAATTACACGAATCAGGTGAAATGTACCTGGAGACCATCCTGGTCCTCAAAAATCGCCTCGGTCTTGTGCGCTCCATCGATATTGCCAATGAAATGGGGTTTTCCAAACCCACCATCAGCGTTGCCATGAAAAAGTACCGCGAAGATGGGCTGGTCTCCATGGACGATCAAGGCTTCATCAATCTGACGGAAGAAGGTCGGGATATTGCCGAAAAGATTTATGAACGGCATCAAGTCATCTCCCATGTCCTGATGGCACTCGGTGTTTCTGAAAAACACGCGACCGAGGACGCCTGTAAGATGGAGCATGATATCAGTGATGAGACCTTCGCCGTCCTCAAAAAGGAATACGCAAGGCTTCTTCAAAAAAGATAAGAATCAGCAAGATCGGTCAGGATATGAAGTCCGGGCCGATTTTTTGCGTGCCTTTCCTGTTATTGGAAGCGGCTGAAAACTATGATAAAATAACAAGATAAGCATATAGTAGGGAGGAATCATCCATGAACGTATACGATGAAATGAATAAACTTTGTGAAGGCATCAAAGAAACCCACGAATTCACCAAGATCCAGGAAGCCAAAAAGAAACTATCCGCCGATAAAGACGCAGAAGCCATGGTCAAGGATTTCCTGCAGCAAAAGTCCCAGCTTGAACTGCTCCAGTACCAGGGCAAGAAACCGGACGAAGAAGCGGTGAAAAAGATGCAGAAACTTTATGAAGTCCTTCAGCTGAACCCTGTAGCCAATGAGTATATCCAAAACTATATCCGGTTTCAGATGATGATCGGGGATCTGTCCAAGACTTTGGGGGATACCATTAAGGAAGCCGTGGAATGATGAACATCGAAGCGCTCCTAGCCTATGTACGGGAACACTTCCCAAATCGCTATGGGGAAAAGGTCCCCATGGCCCAGTATACTTCCTTTCACATTGGCGGCCCTGCCGATTTGTTGGTGGCGCCGGAAAGCGTGGACGAGCTCCAAGGGCTCCTCAAGGAAGCAAAAAAATACGCTGTTCCGACCTTTATCTTGGGAAACGGCTCCAATCTCCTTGTCCGGGATGGCGGGATTCGGGGTCTTGTCATCAAGCTCGGCAATCACTTGAAGGGACTGTCTGCCTGCGGCGTCACGATGGAAGCCGGTGCCGGCGTATCCCTTGCCCAAGCCGCCCGCTTTGCCGCGGAATCAGGCCTTTCTGGCCTTGAATTTGCTGTTGGCATCCCCGGCAGTCTCGGCGGTGCCGTCATCATGAATGCCGGCGCCTATGATGGTGATATGGGGCATGTCGTCAAAAGCGTGACGGCTCTCAATGGAACCGGGGAAATCGTAAGGCTTACCCAAAAGGACCTTAATTTCTCCTACCGTCATAGTGCGCTGCAGGATCAGGATCTAGTCGTCCTGTCCGTTTCCTTTGTCCTAAAGCCAGAAGAGCAGCAGATCATTGAAGCGAAGATGGCGGACTTTTCCCGGCGGCGCCGTACCAAACAGCCTCTTGACTACCCCAGTGCCGGTAGCACCTTCAAAAGGCCCTTTGGACACTATGCAGCGGCCCTTATCGACGAGGCAGGACTCAAGGGTATGCGTGTGGGGGATGCCATGGTTTCCCCAAAGCACGCTGGCTTTGTCATCAATTGCGGGAAGGCAACGGCCAGCGATACCTTGCTGCTCATGAGATCCATAGAGGACAAGGTCTTTGCCAAAAGCGGCGTCCGCCTCGAACCGGAAGTCATGATCATCGGCGAAGACATATAGAAAGGGGAGGCCATCGTGAACAAAGGATATCTCTTCATCCTTACCACGGCTTTTTTGTTTGGAACTATGGAGACGGCCCTGAAATTTTTTGGCAGCCTTTTCCATCCCATCCAAATCACCGTGCTGCGCTTTTTCATTGGCGGCTTCATGCTCCTGCCCCTTGCCCGGGCAGCCCTAAAAACGCACGGTGCCGTGCTTACCAAAAAGGATTACCTTTTCTTTGCCAAAGCCGGCTTTATTGGTGTTTTTGTGAGTATGATCTTTTATCAGCTGGCCGTGGTTTATGGAAAAGCCGCTGTCAGTGGGGTCCTTTTTAGCTGCAACCCTATTTTTGTGGCCGTGTGGGCCCATTTTCTTCTCCACGAGACCATTGACCGCTATGTCATATCATCCCTTGTCCTCTGTGCCGTGGGTACCCTTTCCATCGTCAATCCCTTTCATTTTCGTGGGACTTATCTCAGCGTCATCCTCATCATGCTCGCCGCTGTCACCTTTGGCCTCTACAGCGTAATGGGGCGGCCGGCCTGCCAGCGACTGGGCGGAGTGACGGTAACGAGCTATTCCTTTATCTTTGGCGCGGCAGAACTGCTTGTCCTTGTCCTTTTGGGACGTACTGCGCCTATAGGCCATCTATTGACTTCTGCCGGTCTTTCCGTCTTTGCTGACGTCCCGCTTCTTGAAACGCTTACTCCGTCACACCTTCCTGCCCTTTGCTACATTGCCTTTGCTGTCACTGGGGCAGGCTACGCTTCGTATTTTATGGCCATCGAGCTGACGAATCCCTTGACGGCTTCTTTGGCCTTTTTCATCAAACCGATTCTTGCGACTTTCTTTGCTGCCATGTTCCTAGGGGAAACTGTGATGCCCAATATGCTTGTTGGCGTAGGGCTGATTCTTATTGGTTCCCTGACGAACCTCTATCCTAAATTGAAGGCAAAATAAGGAGTGACTTCCATGAAAGCAAAATTTCTGCATAATAACTTTAACGTCCTTGATCTTGATAAGAGCCTTGCTTTTTACAAGGAGGCCCTGGGTCTTACGGAAAAACGCCGCCTTGAAACGCCGGGCTTCATCCTTGTTTACCTGACAGATGGACAAACGAGCCATGAATTGGAACTGACGTATCTCAAGGACCGCAAAGAACCCTATAATCTGGGAGATAATGAATTCCATCTCGCCTTTGGCGTGGATGATTTTGAAGCCTTCCACAAGAAACATGAGGAAATGGGCTGCATCTGTTTCGAAAACCCGCAGATGGGCATCTATTTTATCGAAGACCCCGACCATTATTGGCTGGAAATCATCCCCAACAACCGCTGATTTATGTGTGAACATCGAAAGGAGCGATGCTGATGGTCCAACTGCCGCATCAGCATGGGAAGAACCCAAGCTATGTTCTTGAAGATATGCCCAAGGACGGCGACTTTTCCGCTGTATCGGAAATCTTTCACAGTGTGTCGGATCCCAAAAGGCTGAAACTCTTTTGGCTTCTTTGCCACTATGAAGAATGTGTCATCAACCTGTCTGCCCTGATGGGGATGAGCAGTCCGGCCCTTTCCCATCATTTAAAAGTCCTTAAAGCGCAGGGGCTCATCAAAAGCCGTCGCGTCGGTAAGGAAATGTATTATACGGCGGCAGACGGAGAGGCTTCCCGTCTTCTTCACCATATGATTGAAATGCTCGTCGATATTTCCTGTCCCCGTGAAAAAAAGTGAGCCCTTTACGAAAAAAGAAACAGCCCATTGCCAGATCATCCTGGTGTGGGCTGTTTTTTAAATTGGGAAAACGAGAAAACCGCGAGGATTTTTCCCTTTCCCACGGCTTTTAAAAGGTGGCCGGGTTTGTGATGAATTCGATGGCTTTTAAGGCGGCAAGACCCCGAACCCGTTGCGGGTGATAGACAAGATGCGTTTTACGCAGGATGGGGGATAGGTCAAGCGGAACCTTGACAATCCGGCCGGCATCAATGAATTCCTGCGCCGCAGAGGCCGGGAAAAAGCCAACGCCCAGATTATGTTCCACAAGGGACAGAACCTGGTCGGCCGTTTCTGTTTCAATCATGGGTTGGTATTTCAGCTGCTCTTTAAAGAAATAGGACACATAAAATTCATAGCTGCTGCTGTTTCTTGGCAGAGAAATGAGGGGGAGCGCGGCAAGATCCTTGAGGGAATGAATGTTCTTTACAACCGGCAGCGCCTCAGCGCTTGCAATCAGGATATCCTCAAACTGATAGATGGTCTCATCGTGGTATTCCTTCCCAATCTTGAAAGGAGCGGAAATGATCGCCATTTCCACTTGTCCGCACTCAAGGGCTTCAAGGGTATCGGGCGTTTGGCTGTTGCGGATCTTGAGATGGACGCCGGGATAGGCCTTGTGGAATGATACGATGCGGTCCAAGAGAAAAAGGCGCAGGGCCGTTTCACTGGCTCCGATGGAAACGATGCCCGTCTTGAGTCCTCGCATTTCAGAAATGACTTCTCTTCCCAGGTCAAGCTGTTCACAGGCAATGGCTACATGCTTGAAGAGGGCTTCTCCTTCTGGCGTCAGTGTGACCCCGCGATGGGAGCGGATGAAGAGTTTGCAGCTCAGTTCACTTTCCAGGCGGGTAATGGTTCGGGCAATATTGGGTTGATTGCTGGTAAGGACTTCCGCCGCTTTGGAAAAACTTTTGAAAAGGGCGGCGTAATAGAAGATGCGGTAATAATCATAAGTCACCATAGGGCTTTCCTCCTGATCGGTCAATAAAGCGAATCTGATTGTGATCAGACTACTTCCAACTATATCATAGATTGAAAGCTAGAGGATATGTCAATTTGAAAGAGAAGAGGTGTCAGAATGAGACTTCATCAAAAAAGTTTCTTTTGATATAATATAAAAATAAGGAAAGGATCTCATCCCCATAAGGGAAGAGCTTCCGCCATGAGGGAAACATCCTGAAAGGCGTTTTCCCTCATGGCGGAAGCTCTTGGAAGATAGGCCCGCCTTGGACTTACTTTCCCGTATATGAGTTTTGGTATGGGTCATTTTCTTTATTGAAGTAGTTTAAAAGAGAAGGGAAACGGAAAAGGAGAGGATAACATGAAAAAAGGATATGCCTTATTAAACGATCCATTTCTTAACAAAGGAACGGCCTTTACAGAAACCGAACGCGAGCAGTACGGGCTGGTAGGTATCCTCCCTCCAACCGTCCAGTCCCTGGAAGAACAGGCTAGTCAGGTGTATGCCAATGTCGAAAAAAAGCCGAATGTGACGGAAAAACGGCATTATCTGATGAATATATTCAGCCGTAATCGGACCTTGTTCTTCCGTGTCTTTAAAGAGCATATTGCGGAATTCATGCCCATTGTCTATGATCCGGGCATTGCTGAAAGCATCCGCGGATACAGTGAATTTTTTGTAACGCCGCAAAACGCGGCCTATCTTTCCATTGTCCATCCAGAACAGATGGAAACGGCAATCCGAAATGCCGCGGAAGGCCGTGACATTGACCTTATTGTCGTCACGGACGCGGAAGCCATCCTCGGTATTGGGGACTGGGGCACCAATGGCGTGAGTATTTCCGTGGGAAAGCTCATGGTCTATACAGCCGCGGCCGGTCTTGATCCAGCCCGCGTCCTGCCCGTTGTCCTCGATGCCGGAACCAATCGGGAAAGCCTCCTTCAAGATCCACTCTACCTAGGACTTCACGAAAAACGCGTCACCGGCACCGCCTATGATGATTTTGTTGATCGCTTTGTTGCCCTTGTGGAAGGGATGTTCCCGCACCTTTATCTGCACTTTGAAGATTTTGGACGGTCACATGCTGCCAAGATCCTGAACCGATATGTGGATCGCTATCCCGTCTTTAATGACGACATTGAAGGAACCGGCATTATTTCCCTTGCCGGTATCTTGGGCGCCCTCCGGATTTCCGGTGAGGCCCTCAAGGACCAGACCTATCTGTGCTTTGGCGCTGGGACGGCCGGCTGCGGCATTGCCCATCGGATTTACCAGGAAATGCTCGACCAGGGTCTTACGGAAAAGGAAGCCCGTCAGAAATTCTACCTTGTTGATCGGCAGGGCCTGCTTTTTGAAGATATGGATGACCTGACACCAGAGCAAAAGCCCTTTGCCCGGAAACGCAGTGAATTTGCCGATGCGTCTCATCTGACGACCTTAGAAGCCGCAGTAAAAGTCATTCATCCGACTATCCTTGTTGGGACATCGACACAATCAGGGGCCTTTACAGAAACGATTGTCAAGGAAATGGCTTCCCATACGAAGCGGCCCATCATCTTTCCGCTTAGCAACCCGACGGAACTTGCCGAAGCTAGGGCCAGTGACCTCATTGCCTGGACCGAAGGCCGTGCCCTTGTCGCTACGGGGATTCCTTCCAAGCCGGTGGAATATAAGGGCGTGACGTACGAAATCGGGCAGGCTAATAACGCCCTCATCTATCCGGGCCTTGGTCTTGGCGTCATTGCGTCCGGGGCAAAGCTTTTGACAGACCGCATGATTTCTGTTGCAGCCCATTCCATTGGCGGCATTGTCGATCCGACCAAACCGGGTGCAGCCGTCCTTCCGCCGGTGACCCAATTGGACCGTTTTTCTGAAACCGTGGCGGCCGCTGTGGCGGCGGAAGCTAAAAAGGAAGGCCTCAACCGGAATGAAGTCAATGATCCTGACGCGTGCATTAAGGCCTATAAATGGGAACCGCAATATAAATAATCAGAAAAGAGGTGGGGAAAATGCTGCAAATTTTCATGGAAGTCCTACTAAGTATATTCCCCATCTTTGCCATCATCGGGATTGGCTACAAGCTCCAAGGCGCTCATTGGTTCAGCACCTCCTTTTCGGCGGAGCTTTCAAGGCTTATCATGAAGATTGCCCTGCCAGCATCCATCTTTACCTCCGTCATCCGTCAGCTTGACGCGTCAAAACTTGCTTCTTTTGGCGGCGGTCTGGTGCTCGGCGGAGCCGCGATCCTCCTCAGTTACGCGGCGGGATTCCTTTTGTGCCGGCTCTTTAAGGTGCGGCATGGCAGGCGGGGCACCTTCATCAATACCTTTGCTAATGCCAATACCATTTTCATTGGTATGCCCCTGAACCTTGCTTTATTTGGCCCTCAAGGGGAAAGCACCTTTCTTGCGTATTACGTCCTTAATACCTTATCGACATGGGCCTTTGGCTCCTTCCTCATTACAGGAGACCCCACGGAGGCAGGAAGCCTTCAGGAGAGGAATCCTAAAAGCACCTTGAAACAGGTCCTATCTCCGCCACTATTGGCGTTTTTTGCAGCCCTTTTGCTCATCCTTGGGAATGTTGGGATACCTGTTGCGGTGCTGACGACCACCCAGTATCTGGGCAGTCTTGTGACGCCCTTGGCGCTTCTTTATATCGGCATCGTCCTTTATCATGCAGGACTTGCTTCCCTGCGGATGGATCGGGATACGGCCCTTGCCCTTGTGGGAAAGTTTGCCGTTGCGCCCTTTGCCATGATTCTTGTCCTGATGGCTACCGCACAGGGCGGTGTGACCCTTGACGCGACAGAAAAAGGCACCTTTATCATGCAGTCCGCCGTTCCCGCACTTACGGTCCTGCCCGTCCTTGCCCATGAAGGGAAGGGCGACGTTCATTATGCAACCAGTCTCGTTGCCTTTAGTACCCTCCTTTTTGCCGGCGTGGCGCCCGTCATGATGCTCATCATTGATCACCTTCCCGGCTGATTACGCAATTCCTCCAGAGCCCTAACTGCTTTGGGGGTTCTTTTTTGCTCAAATCCATGAAAACGGGTATACTACAAGAGTGGGGGCGTGCCCCAACCTAATAGGAGTATGACGATGGAAATCTTAAGAAAAAACATCCTGGATACCTTTAAATCCTATGTGGATGGATTTTGCGGCATTGGGCCGGGGGTGAACCTCAAATATGCCCATTCCCTGCGCGTGGCAGCGCTTTCTGAACGGATTGCCCAAAGCCTTTCCATGGAAAAAGAGGACATTGATTTGGCCTGGCTCATTGGCATCCTTCATGATATTGGCCGCTTTGAACAGCTGCGGCGCTACCAGACATTTTTCGATTATCGTTCCATGGATCATGCGAAATACGGCGTCCATGTTCTTTTTGAGGAAGGCCATATCAAGGATTTTATTGCGTCCTCTGAGGAAAATGACGTCATCCGGGCTGCCATTGGGGAACATAACGTCTATGAAGTGAGAGGGGATTTATCCAAACGGGAACTTCATTTTGCCCGCCTCATCCGGGACGCCGACAAGCTTGATATCTTTCGCGTCTATGTCATGTACAGGGAAAAGAACATCAACGTTTGGAACGTCGACTGGTCGGACCTTGAAAAGCAGTCCATCTCCGACTCCGTCATGGCGCAGGCGAGGGCAAGGCGCCTTGTCAAGACGCAAAGCAAAGCGACTTTTATGGACTTTTACGTCGGGGCCCTGTGTTTTTATTTTGACCTGAACTTTCCCATCAGCCGGAAGATTGCCTGGGAGGAAGGAAACTATGCCAAGCTCCTGGACTTTCATTCCCAAAATCCCGAGAGCGAACAAAAACTTGATGAAATCCGTGAACTCGTACATGCAATCTGATTATTAGAAGGAGAACCCCATGAAACTACTGTTCCGTCAGCGCATCTTTTCCTGGCTCGATAGCTATGACATCTATAACGAAAAGGGAGAAACCCTTTTTGTCGTAAGGGGCCAGTTATCCTGGGGTCACTGTCTTAAGATTTACGACGCCTTTGGAGAAGAAGTGGGTAAAGTCAAAGAAAAGATAGTCACATTCCTGCCCAAATTTGAACTATTTGCAGACGGTCGCCACTTGGGCAGCGTTAAAAAGAACTTCAGCCTCTTTTCGCCAAGCTACTCCCTTGATTTTTTGGGCTGGAAAGCAAAAGGCAATATCTTTGAATGGGACTACACCATTCGCGATAGAAAAGGGAACCGTATTGCAAGCATCAGTAAAGAACTGCTCAATTTCACCGATGCCTATGTCCTTGATGTAGCAACCCCTGCTGACGCCCTCTACGTCCTCATGTTTGTCCTTGCCGTGGACGCCGAAAAATGCAGCAGGGACTAGAAAAAAAGAAAAACGCACCTAGCTGGCGCCTGATTGCCATTTACCTTCAAACAAAAAAGCAAAAGTATCCGTTATGACCGTATCATCTCAGCCAACTGGAGGTACTTTTTCCCTTATCATGCCGACGCAAGCGCAGCATAAGGCAAGGTTTCCTTATGGAATTTTGGATTATTGTGTTTTTTAGATCTTTTCCCCAGGCGTTTCGTCTAAGGATTCGACAAGCAGCATCGATTCCAATAACTTCATAGGTAAGACTCCTAACTAAAAACGCTGCTTACCGATAAGCTGAAGGTGCATGCGTCAAATGGACGCAATCTAACTGCCGTAGCCTGAACTCGTACTTAAGTTTAGGCTGTGGTAATCTTTTCCCTTACGGTCTTTTTTCTTAGAACTTGACTCGTAGAGTCAATTTTTCTTACCAAGGCGGTACGTTCATCGCCAAATGATTCGTAAGCTCCCTGTACCTTGGAATAGAAAAGTGAAAGATCGTGATTGGACGCTTAAAAAAGTCGCCGAAAATTTCACGATAAATGAGGCAATCAAATCTTTTGATTTCAGGTCTTCTGCCTTCTTCGTTACGCCTTAGAGCCGGCAAAGCATTGAGCCCTAAGGAAAAAGAGCTGGTGGGTTGCCTTCTCCTTGCAGATTGCTCGTTTTGGCTTTTAAGGACAAATCTTTTTTCTACTACCAAGGATTTTGTGCTGCTGGTGTTATTTTTTTCCTTCGTTTCTTTAGATTCAAGCCTCTGCATCAACCCTACCCAACCGCATATAAATCAAGCTTTAACCTGAATCAATTCGCAAATTCGGGTTAAGGTTTTTCCTCATTTTTCCATATTATCTTTTAGTCATATTCTTATCAGATCTGGGTCTAGAAATAAATGATTTTGGCAGAAACGGCCGTATGTCTTACTCAAAATTCATAACCGCCTCAGCGATGCGCTTTGAGACTAGTTTTGCAGCCTCAAAGCGTCCCACCTTCAGCCTTTAAAACTCATATCTCAATCCCACTTTCACGCGGTATTTTGATTTGAAGTCGGCACCAAAGTTCTTTTCTGCGTCGAAGTAGAAGGCATATTTGTCGTCAGAATGGACGTTCGTACCGATCCCCACGGTGTACCACGTATCTCTAAAGTCGTTGCTGTCATAGTAGGACATGCCGTTTTGCTGGAGATGCTGGCTTCTGCCTCCCAGAAAGTCGTGCTGGACAGAGGCTTTGACGTAGAAGCGTTTCGGATTCTTTGTTTCTTTGTCGTATTCCTTGGTAAGGACGGCACCGAGGCGGCCAACGAGGTTATCCGTGTTGTCTTGGTTTACGGTGGCGCCGTTTTTCGTCGTATAGTTGTCGCCTTTGAGGAAGTAGTAGGTGAGCTGGGCCTGAGGTTCGACGAACCATTCATTTCCCAGGGCTTTCTTGCGGCCATATTCAGCACCGGCACTGAAAGCCCAGTTGTCAAAGTCAGCGCTGTCGCCGTAGGTCGTCTGATAGTTGGAGCTGAGGTAGCCTACTTTGGTGACAAGGTCAAGGTAGTGTCCTTTATTACCAATCTGTGTTGCGTAAAAGGCCATGTTGGTGAGGTGCTGATTGCCGTCCCCGTTGCCTGCGTATTCACTGCTGCCTCAGGTGTGCTCAATGGCACCGCCGTAGTACCAGTCGCATTTCGTGCCCGTGTCTTTTTTATCATATCCCACTTGCAGGGTCTTCATGGTCGTATCAAAGTTATTTTTCCGTCCCAAGTAAGCTTGCTATTGATGTAGCGTGCCCAGAGGCCTTGGTCTTCCTGGTTGTAGCGGAGCTCGCCCAAGCGTTTCAAAAGCGTATCTGATTCACGCCAAATGGAGATGGCGGCATGGTGGGCGGAACCGGGCGTAAAGGCGTTCGAGTTCGGCGTCTTGCCGTCACCGACAGGGGTGATGAACCAGTCTTCATAGTCGGCCTTTTCTGTATCCCTTTCTTTATTGATGGAAAGGGTGTTGTCAAAGAGGCTGTTTTTGTTTTGGAGCTTGATGTCATGATCTACTTTGAAAGCGGCAGCCCTTTCTTTTACCTGAGCAAAGTAGAGCTTATCACCGAATTTCATGGCGTCGACGGAGGCAATGTCCGTGGGCTGGACTATAAAGGAACTCCCGGTGCCGTCGTGGCGTCTTCCGTCGTTGTAGCTTTGCCTTTCCAGAGACCCTGATTTTGTAAGGGCGATATTGGCTTTGCTCGTACCGGCCGAGGCAAGGTCGCCAGTAAAAGAAGCGCCAAGGCCCGAAAAACTGGCCGTAACAGTACTATGATTGGGGGAATCAACATAATTTCCCCAGGTACCGGTTCTAGACGTTTGTGTCGTATCAATATTTCCTGCAAAGGAAGCGTTCTTGCCGGAGAAGGTGACCGTTACGGTCGACCGGTTAGGCACATAGCCATATCCCCACTGATAACTTGTTTCCATCGTATTGATATTGCCTGTTAAGACGGCATTTTCACCGGAGAATGTGGCATCGATGGCTGCTGTACTGCTCGTCTTCATATCCCCGGTCATCTGGGAATCAGCGTCCTTGAAGTCTGCCAAGATTTTTCCCTTTTCACCAGAAGACGTCATGTTGCCTTTAAGGAAGGATGGGTCCCCGGCAAAATCAATATCGGCCGTACCGTTGCTGGCAGTGACAGCACCTGTGATTTCAACGACGCCAGAGGTCTTTTTATTAATTTCAATGAGACCTTTTCCTTCCCCTGACGCCTGGGCGCTAACAGCGGTCCCGCCATCTTTTTCATTTGTGATGATTGTTTTATCGATGCCGTTGATTTCAATCTGGCCGCCTGTAAAGGAATGGTGCGCTTTCGTCTGTACAATAGCGTAAGAAGAAGCATTGGCATGAAGATGGATGGCGTTTGCTGTGGGGGTCGTTTTCGTGGACCTCGCTGTACTGCTGTTATCGGCAATAACGGCTCTTTGCTCCGTGTTGGTCATTTCAATTTCGCTATTTTCACTGCCAATGATATTGAGGTAGTTATCGATTCCATTGTTCATGATGGCGTAACCGGAACTGCCTTTAAGCGGCGTTCCTGCCGATTTGAAAATGAGCTTTTTGAAGCCTGTAATATCTACTGTGTGGGCGGGAGAGTTCATGTAGATGCAGTCATCATAGGTTTCAACGAAAATGATTCCCGCTGCAGTGATTTTGCCGTGTGAAACATCTTTCTGGTCATAAATGATGCCTTTATCGTTCCACTGGTTTCCTTTTTGGTTGGCAATGACCGTAATTTTTTTAGCTGTGATTTCCGGTGTGTTAAAAATTAGTGAAATACCGGTAGGGCGAGGAAGCCCTGTATCTGTTCCCCGATTGGACCAATCCAAGGTAATGCTGCTTTCCGGCTCAGAAAAGCTCTTCCTGTCGGTGCTGCCTTTTTCCCTGTAGCGTGGCATGACGCCGTTGATGGCGGTATGGCTGTCATAGAAATGACGGGCCGCGCTAACGCTGAAGACATTAAGGCTAAGGTGACGAGTAAAGTAGTGCGTTTAAGTGAGTTTTTCATGGTTTTCTCCTCTTTCTCACCAGAGTGATATAGATCATTATATTTTATGGTAAGTGCTGTTATCTACAATTTTTATATATTATTATAAACAGTCATCTACCTATATATGATAAGTTTATCATAATAAAATTAAATAAAATGTAAGAATATTCAGCGAAGAATAAGAGGAGGCATGAAGGCGCCTAGACGATAGCTATTCCCAATCAGGAACGAAACATCGTACGAACAGACGTCCCTCCATGGCATCCGAAAAAAAAATAAGGCAATGGAGGGAAGTTGTGGTGGAAAATAGGTGCGCCTTACAGCTGCCTATGAAGGTCTTAAGAGGCTGAACGCACGGCGTCAAACCGCCCTACGGGAGGGCGCCGAATTGATTTTTCGATTAAACGGTCCAGCAGATGAATCGCTTTGACAGCATCTTATGATTAGAGGCTTTGACCCATCGAAAAATGTTTCTCGCACTCGCTGATTCGAAGACGCCTGACAAAAAACACCCCTCCTCATCTACCACCCACCAGGCCTGCTTGGTGGATATCCCCGCTTTGGTAAGGCTGGTCGATATCAAAGAAATCGAGCTCCAGGGCAAAAAATCATAAGAGAAGCCCTAACCCGAACGTAGACGCAGGTTCGGGTCAGGGCCTTTAAATTTTAGCGGAAGGGCGCAGGTACATGTTTTCTGGCGAATTCTTTCGGATCTGTTCCCCGCAAGGGGCGGTTTGGGCGGCATTACAGGTTTTAGCATCAAAGCGTCACAGTTTTTTTGCTCACAACCGCTTTACCGGAGCGATTATGCGCTGAGCAATAACCTACAAGTCTACTCTAGTGCCACAAGGAACAATTAATACCTTCGAACTTGTCTCCTTCTCCACAACGTTCTTGAATTCTTCTGGATCCTGATCGATGAGGGGCCACGTGTTGTAGTGGATGGGGATGACGGTCTTGGCCTTAAGGAGCCCGGCGGCATAGGCGGCGTCATCAGGGCCCATGGTGAAGTTATCGCCAATGGGGAGGAAGGCGTAGTCGATGGCATTGCGTTTGCCGATGAGTTCCATATCCGCAAAAAGCCCTGTGTCACCGGCAAAATAAAAGACGCTGCCGTCAAAGTGGACGATGAAGCCGCAGGCGTGGCCGCCTGCAATGCCGCTGCCATGGAAGGCCAAGGTGAGTTTGACTTTGCCAAAAGGGAATTCATGGCTGCCGCCGATATGCATGGCGTGGGCGTTAAGGCCATGGGCTTTGGCGTCGTTTGCGATTTCAGCAGTCGTGATGATTAGCGCCTCCGTTCTTTTGGCAATGGCATAGGCTTCTCCTACGTGGTCGCCGTGGAAGTGGCTGATAAAGATATAATCGGCTTTGAGGTCACCAGACGATAAGCCTTCGGGATTATTTTCAAGATAGGGGTCAAAAAGCAATGTTGTCTTGCCATCGTTGAGGCTAAAGGCCGCATGATGGATATAATGCAGGACGGTCATGGAAACTCCTCCTTTAGGGCATGAAACCCAGGTATTTTCTCTATTGTAGCGCATCTTCGGCGAAAGGAAAAGGGAAGGGTTGGGATGGGTAAGAGGAAGGTTAAGCCGTTTGAGGCGCTAAAAGGACAACCTAACTTTACAAGTTGCAGTAAGTACAGTAAAATTGTATGCAGTATGAATTTACCTCGGGAAGGTGACGTTGTGAACTCCTATCTTGTTGTCATTGTTGGTTATGCTCTTTTCTTGATTCTGCTCGGCTACGGTATTGGAAAGCACGTCAAGGGGGCATCGGACTTTTTTGTCGGCGGCCGGAGCTTTTCCTGGAAGCTGCTCTTTACGACACTCATTGCGGCCAACATCGGCGCTGGTTCGACGGTGGGCGTGACGGGGCTTGCCTACCGGCATGGTGTATCGAGCTGGTGGTGGATTGGCTGCAGCGGGTTGGGGTCCCTCATCCTTGCTTATGTGGTCGGCCCTGCCGTGTGGCGCGTGGCGAAAAGATATAATCTTTTTACCATGGGCGACTATTTGGATCATCGCTATTCCCATGCTTTTCGCGGCGTGACATCGACCATGATGGCCATCGGGACCTTGGCCCTTTTTTCGGGGCAGCTGTTGGGCATTGCTTGGATCCTTAATGTGGTCGCAGGTATGCCGAAACTTTATGGCATCATGATGGCGGCGATTGTGGTGACCCTTTATTTTTCATCGGGGGGCCTGAAATCGGCTGCTGTGGTGAACATCATTGAACTTGCCGTGATCCTCGTGGGCTTTATTGTGGCTGCACCTTATGCGTTAAACTATGTCGGCGGCTGGAACGGTCTGGAGACAAAAATTGCGGCAAACCTAGGCAATACGGCAAAAACGGCTTCTTATTTTTCCTGGAACGGGATGGGAAATTCAACGATCTTGGGCTATTTCCTTATGCTGACGCCGGCCTTTTGCATTTCCCCCGGTCTTATTGGCAAGGTTTACAGTGCCAAGGATGAACCGGCCATCCGCAAGGGGACGCTCCTTAACGGAATTGTGCAGCTCTTTTTTGCTTTTTTCCCGATGCTCATCGGCATGTGCGCTTTTGCGGCGTTTCCGGATCTTTCCAACCAGGAACTGGCTCTGCCCAAGGCGATGAAGGAAATGATGCCCTTTGGCATTTCGGCACTGGCTCTTTCCGCTATTTTTGCAGCTGAGGTCAGCACTTGTGACACGGTGCTTTATATGCTGGCAACGAGCCTGTCAAAGGATCTCTACCAGACCTTTATCAAACCGGACGCAACGGACGCGGAGCTCCTTTCCATGACGCGAAAGATTACGGCTGTTTGCGGCGCATTGGGCATCATCATTGCCTATTATCTTGCAAGCATCATTTCGGCCATGGCTATTTTTTATTCCCTCATGACAGTGTCCCTTGCGGCACCATTCCTTTTTGGCCTTTTTACCAAGAAGGCTTCGACGAAGGGAGCTTTCCTTTCGGCCGTTTTGGGCGTTGCCGTAGTCATGGGCCTGCGCCTTTTCAATGGGGGAATGGGTATCGGCATCCTCAACGCGACAAGCTGTGGGATTCTTGTGGCGGCCCTTGTTATGGCCTTGAGTCTATTCGTATTTTCTCCTAATAAAGAGGCATAAATCGTGAAATCATATCATTTGAAACGATGGGTCCTGCCCCTTGCCATGGTGACGCTCCTTTCGGGAATCCAATCCTCGGAGGCGGGTTCCTTCAAGGAACGCATCATGGGGGAACGGGCCCAGAAAGAAAAGCGTCCTGCCCAGACAGCGGTGCTCAAAAAGGAAACCGCCATGAAGCCGCCCAAAGGGGCCGTGGTCTTTATTTATGGGGCGCCTATGGACATTCCCCAGACGGAGCCGCCCCTGGTGCGCCGCCAGCGGGCCATGGCGCACCGCGTCGTCACGGACCCGAACCTCCTTGTCATTTCAAAGCGGCTCATGACGCAGGGACAGATTTGGAAGATCCCTGAAAACTACGACAAGGTGAGCATCTTTGGTGAGCCCGAAGTGCGGCGCTCCCAGGCCATTGCACTCCTGACGCTCTATAACCCGCAGCTTCCCATCAAGGCGACGCCGGAAGAAATCGTGGATGCTTACTACGAAGAAGCGAGCCGGGAAGGCATTCGCTGGGATCTTGCCTTTTCGCAGGCCCTCCTTGAAACGGGGTTCTTTGCCTTTGGCGGTACGGTGGTACCGGAACAGAACAATTTCTGCGGCTTGGGCACAACCAGTGCGACTGTGCGCGGTGCTTATTTTCCTACGCCAAAGGACGGCGTGAGGGCCCATATCCAGCATCTGATGGCCTATACGACGGATCGGCTTCCCAAGACCGCCATCATCGATCCCCGCTATGATTTGGTGCATCGCATCAAAAAGGAGACGGGATACGCGACAACGTGGAAGCAGCTTAACGGAAAATGGGCGACAGGCAGCTACTATGCTGAAAAAATCATGAATATCCATGAACAGATGAAGGGCATGATTGCCATCATGGGTACGGATTAGAAAGAAGGCAGCCATTTTGCATATTGTTCTTGTTGAACCGGAAATCCCAGGCAATACGGGAAATATTGCCCGCTTGTGTGCGGCAACGGGGGCTTCCCTTCATTTGGTGCGCCCCCTGGGCTTTTCTGTCGATGACCGCTATTTGAAGCGTGCTGGTCTTGATTACTGGCATCTAGTCGATATTCATTACTATGACAGTGTGGAGGAAGTTCTTGCGGCCTATCCTGACGCACCGCGTTTTCTTCTGACGACCCACGCGCATCGTTCGTATACGCGTGTGGAGTATACCAAGGATTCCCTGCTGATTTTTGGCAAAGAATCGGCTGGTCTTCCCGAAGCCTTTCGGATGGCCCATGAAGATGAATGTATCCGTATTCCCATGGTGCCTGAAGCCCGCAGTCTCAACCTTGCCAATTCTGTCTCAATCGTGCTTTACGAAGCACTCCGCCAAGTACATTTTGATTTAGAGGAGGGTACCATATGATCTGCTTAAAGGAATTTGATTTTGACGCCGCCCATTTTCTCCCCAATTACAACGGAAAATGTGAACATCTCCACGGCCATACGTATAAACTTGTTGTCAAAGTTGAGGGCACGCCTGACCATGAGGGCATGGTTCTTGATTTCGTGCGCTTCAAGAACCTCGTGAAGGAACTTGTTGTAAGTAAGCTGGACCACGCCTTCATCAACGACATCCTGCCTCAGCCGTCGGCGGAAAATATTGCCGTCTGGGTCTGGCAACAGCTGGAAACGCCGCTTCATGGGCCGAACTACCATCTTTTTGAAGTGGAAGTCTGGGAAACGAAGACGAGCGGGATTATCTATCGAGGTGAAACATGCTAAAAGACGTACAAGGCCAAGTCGACCAGCGCCATATTGCACTGAAACAAGTGGGCATCCGCGACATCCGCTGGCCCATTACCTTAAAGGATCCCCATAAGGGCGTCCAGCATTCAGTGGCGGTGATTTCTCTCGGCGTGAACCTCCCCCATGAGCAGCGGGGAACCCATATGAGCCGATTTGTGGAGTGTCTCAAGGAAATGGGACCCATTCATCCTCATGATCTGGAAATCGTCCTTGATGGGCTCAAGGAAAAGCTAGGCGCCAAGAAGGCCATGTTGGATATGCGTTTCCCTTACTTTATTGAAAAAAAGGCACCTGTATCGGGGAAAACAGGTTATCTTGATATTTCCTGCCATTACCATGCGGAAAAAGGGGAGACCTTCCATCTGGATGTGGGCGTCAATGTCCCCATCCACACCCTTTGCCCCTGCTCCAAGGAAATCAGCAAATATGGTGCGCACAATCAGCGGGCCCGTGCCAAGATTACGATCCGTAGCACGAAACCTGTATGGATCGAAGAACTGGTGGAAATGGCCGAGGCTTCTGCTTCGTCTCCTATCTTTTCGTTGCTCAAGCGTCCTGATGAAAAGTTTGTCACCGAGGAAGCCTATGAAAATCCTCGTTTTGTTGAGGACGCGGCCCGGGAAATCGCCCTGCGGCTCAATCAAGATGAGCGGATTGATTGGTACCGCGTGACCGTAGAAAGTGAGGAAAGCATCCATAACCACAATGCCTTTGCTTGTGTGGAAAAGGAGGACTAGGCCTTGTATATCAAGATTCCCTGCGATCAAGTCAGCTTTGAACTAAAAAAAATGGGGGTCCATCCGACTGGGATTGCCCTCATGGCACCCAAGGCGGTTGTGGAACCGCTGCGTCTTGTCGGGGTACGGGCTCCCGGCGCCAATATCATCAAACAGGAAATGCTCGCCATGGGGGCGGACGCTGCTAATGCCAAAGGAACCATCAACTGCAGTATAGAACGGACGGATGTGATTTTACTTGGAAGCCGTACCCAGTACCGGCACCTTGCTCACAAACTCAGGGCCAATCAGGGATGGTTCGGTCTTGATGAAGTCATAAGGGATATCGAGGACTATCTTACAGACCATGAGCTCGCGACGATCCTTGCGGACGGACGGACCCTTACGTATGAAAAGATGCGGATCATGGGAATCCTTAATGTAACACCCGATTCCTTTTATTCAGGATCCCGTGTCACAGCCGGTTCCCTGATCTTGAAGCGGGCCGGAAAGATGCTGGATGACGGTGCCGATGTCCTTGATATTGGCGGTGAATCGACCCGCCCTGGCAGTGATCCCGTACCGGCAGAAGAAGAAATCCGCCGTGTCGTCGGGGCTATTTCGGAAATCCGCCGGGCTTATCCTGAGGCCATCCTTTCCGTTGATACGTACCACGCTGCGACGGCCCGCGCCGCCCTTGACGCGGGAGCCGATATCATCAACGATGTTACGGCGGGAACGGGTGATCCCGACATGCTTTCCGTTGCCAAAGAAAAAGACGCGCCGCTCATCCTCATGCATATGCGTGGTACGCCCAAGACCATGATGAGCGCCGACATGAAGGCCTATCATAACGTAGTCGGCGATGTCATGGAATATCTTTTAACGCGGACAGAGGCTTGTGAAGCGATGGGAATTGGTCGCACTAAACTCATGCTTGATCCGGGTCTTGGCTTTGCCAAGGATGTCAGCGGCAACCTGGAACTGTCCCGCGGTCTTGCGGAACTTACGGGACACGGGATTCCAGTCCTTGTTGCAGGGTCCCGCAAGGGCTATATCGGTAAGGTCCTGGGAGACCTTCCGCCGGAAGAGCGCCTTGAAGGGACCATGGCCCTTTCCGCAGCAGCTGTTTTTGCTGGCACCCAAATGGTTCGCGTCCACGATGTCAAGGAAAATGTACGGCTCATCCGTATGTTGGAGGCGATTCTATCATGCCGGTAGCCTATGTGGCCCTTGGCAGCAACCTAGGGGATAAAAAAGCTTATTTGGAAGACGCTCTGAGCCGGATGAAGGTACATGGCATCAAGGTCCAGAAAGTTTCCACATGGATCCAAACAGCGCCATATGGCGTAACGGACCAGCCGGAGTTCCTGAATGGGGCGGCTGAAGTGATATGGGACCAGGATGCACAGAGCCTTCTTATGGAGCTTCTTGCCATTGAAAAGGAAATGGGGCGGGAGCGCAAGCGCCATTGGGGCGAACGGAACATCGACCTTGATTTGATCTTATTTGAGGATGAGATCATGGAGACTGAATTTTTGACGCTGCCCCATCCGGACATGCAAAACCGGGATTTTGTCCTCCGCCCCTTGGCGGAGATTGCCCCCCAAAAGGAACATCCTGTCCTGAAACGCAGCATGCTGGAACTCTGGCATGAGCTTCAGAAAAAAGGAAAGTAAGGCTTTTTTGCCAATCTCAATGAAAGCTGGTCGATGCAATGCTTCAACGTGTAAAAACGGCGGTTCTTTTGGTTCTGGTCTATAGCGCCGTCACTTATCTTGGCATGCGGGTCATGATGGTGCCCAGTGTCTCCGGTCTCTGTTTGGGTGCACTTTTCGCACTGACCTTTGGCCTTCTTTTTGGCCGTCTGGGGGCTTTTTCCGCAGGAATTGGCGCGGTGATCGGTTGCTCTTTTGGCGGACTTCATACGATGCTTCTGCCCATTCACTTTTTGGCCGTCTTTTTGTCTAGCTACGTTCCTTTCCGCATTTGGCAGGGAATGAGAAGCGAAAATGAACCGGTCCTTCTTGTCTATGATCAGCGGACCCGTATGATGGCCCTTGTCCTTTCACTGGCATCGTCAGCGCCCTTGGGGCTCACACTTGCCTTTGCTGGTGATCTTTTCCAGATTATCCCTTTTGAGCTGACCTATTTTCCCATCATGCTCCCTGCACTGGGCTTATCCATTTTGGGCGGGCAGACCGTCCTATCTTGGAGCGGCCGCTATTTTTGCCGCGGCGGCGGGATAAAATGGTGGGAAGCTGTGCGGGATGATAAATGGACCAGTCATCTCCTTTCGGTTGCCCTTTTGCGGATTTCCCTGACGGCCCTTGCAGTCGGTGCAGGGTTCTGCCTGATTTTTCCACCCCAATTGGGGGAACCTGTGGTCCTATACGTTTCAGGAGGACTTGCCGCCGTGCTTCTTATCCTGAGCGGAATGTGAGGGTCTTTTCATGTATTTTTTCACCCTTGCCGTGCAAGTCGTATTGCTTCTTGTTTTCTTATGGGGCGTCAGCACGATTTTCGTGGGTTTCATAACAAAAAAAAGGATCTTGCCGCCTGCCGGACATTCCCATACCATGGCGGTCCTCATTTGCGCCCACAATGAAGGACGGGTTGTAGGAAAATTGCTCGAAAGCCTTGTGCAGCAGGACTATCCACACTCGTCCTACCATATCTTCCTTTGTGCCGATCACTGCACGGATGATACGGCTGCCATTGGGGAAGCGTTTCCCAATATCACGGTCTGGAAACGAGACGAAGGCCCTCGAACGGGAAAGGGGGCGGTCCTTTCCTGGGGGCTTCAAAAGATAAGGCAGGAGTGGCCGGAGTCTTTTGAGTATGCCGTGATCTTTGACGCCGATAACGTGGCAGATCCTTACTTTCTCAAGGCCATGAACCGCTCTTTTGACAGCGGCGCCCGCCTTGTCATGGGAAACCGGCTCCCACTCAATCCTTATGATTCCCTGATTTCGCAGTGGTATTCGATGTACTGGCTCAGCGTGGACGTGCTATTTTCCAAACCCCGTTTTAATGTCCACATGCCGAGCATTATCTCCGGAACGGGTTTTGGTTTTGACCTTTCCCTCATTGAGCCTGATGGGTGGCAGACGGTTACGGTTACGGAAGATATGGAATTTTCCATGCAGATGAATTTTAAGGATGTTTTTTCGGAATTTCAGGAAGACGCGCGCTTTTATGATGAACAGCCCATCCATTTCATGACCTTGGTCCATCAGTTCCGGCGCTGGTTTACGGGAAACTACCAGATTGCCCGGGTCTATGGAAAAATCTGGCTGCCCCATTTTAAAGTGCATCGGGATGGACGCCTCATCGATAATTTTATTCCCTACTTGATGAGTGTTGTGTTTGGCCTTTATTTTATCTTGAATGTTTTCTGGCTCTGTTATAATGCTCTTTGCGGGCTGCCGCTTTTCCACATCAAGGATATTGTTTGGTGGATCTTTTTGTACCTTTTGAGCCTTTACGTAGGTCATGCCGCCATTGCGGGAGCAGGCTACAAAAGCCGCCATTTTGCTAAGGGCATCCTGACGGGCGGTTTTTTCTGTATCCTCATTTCCCTGTTAAGTGTGTACTCGCTTTTCCGGCCCAATGCCCAGTGGATTCCCATCGAGCATGTGCACACGAAAGGTCCTGAAGGATAAGTTGTTGCGCACTGTCCTTGCTGGCTTTGCTGGCAGGGACTTTTTTTGTGGCTTTTTGCCTGCTATAATAGAGGAAAACATAAGAAGGAGGGGTCGCTTGTGTTTACTTGGGCCCGCAGGAAACTCATAGGGGCATTTTTCCTGTCCCTGCTTTTTGGGACCCTTACAAGGGGGGAGACAGTTTTGGCGGCAGAACGAATCTTATATATTCCCCTTGATGATCGCCCCGTTAACCTTGCTTATACGGTGGATACTTTTAAAAAAGCGGGGGTCGATGTTGTAACGCCGCCATCTGAGCTTCTAAGTTCGGCCTCGCGCAAGGGCAATCCCGATGCCCTAGGAAAATGGCTCCAAGAAGAAGGCCCCTTTGCAGAGGCTGCTGTTGTTGCCGCCGATTCCCTCATTTATGGGGGCCTTACCACGAGCCGAACCCACGAACTCAGTGAGGCTGTGCTCAATGAACGGGTCAAGGTCTTGCTCGATTTCAAGGCCCGTCATATCGATATTCCCATCTACGCCTTTGCGACGATCATGCGTTCCCCCAAGTGGAGCAGCGCCCCTCAGGAGCCTCAGTACTATGCGCAGTGGGGGCCGAAGCTCTTTTTGTGGGGCGCTTTGCGGGATAAAAAGGCGATGGGGCAGCTTAGCCGGAAGGAAGATAAGAAACTTGCGGCCCTGCAAAAGGAAATCCCGGTCTCCATCCAAGAGGACCTGCTGCAGCGGCGGCAGAAAAACGCAGCCGTCCTTTCCCAGTTGTACGACGCGGCAGAAGCAGGAACCTTTGATTATTTTCTGATTGCACGGGACGACTCGGCGCCTTATTCCGAGGCCCACCATGATGCTCGCAGTCTGCTCCAGGGCCGGAAAAAGTCCTATACGATCCGCTCCTTTTCGGGCACCGATGAGATGGGAATGATTCTTTTGACGAGGGCCTATTACAAAGCGCGAGGCCTCACTCCCCTTGTGTATGGGTTCTATGCCCCCGGTGCGGGAAAAGAGACTGTCCCTGATTACGAAGATGGAACCATTGCCCATAGTTACCGGGAACATGTCTGGGCCCTTGGCGGATATCCAGCTAAACGGGCCAAGCGGGCGGATCTAGTGGCGGGAATCTATACGCCTCAGGACGGCGTGACGCGCGGAGCGGATGGGATGAGCAACACGGACGTTGTGACGCTGGGGATGACGGCTTTTCTTGATCAGGCGGAGGCCTATCTCAGGGCGGGCTATGCCGTGGGCATTGCAGATATTGCTTTTGGCAACGGCAGCAGCAAGGGCCTCATCAAGGGGCTTTTTGAACGTCGCCTGCCTCACAGCGATGAGCCGATGGCTTATGACCTGGCGTCCTATGCCGGCTGGAATACGGCAAGCAATTCCCTGGGCTACACCTTGGGACAGGGCCTTATGGCGCGGCATATGTTGTCACAGGAAAGAAAGGATCTTCTGAACGTGCGCTATCTTGACGATTGGGCCTATGAAGCCGTCGTGCGGCAGCGCCTGCGTGCTGAATACACCTATCCCAATAAATGGCAGGAAGGAAAGTTTACCCCAAAGGAAAAGGGCATCCTCCATACGGCCCTTCAAAAGGAAATGAAGGAACAGGCTTTTCCTTATTTGGGTCAGCGTGTGGATGACTACACCTTTGACCTGCCGTGGAACCGGACGTTTGAAGTCTCGGTGGTCAAAAAGACACTGAAATGAATGGGCTGCCTTATGGCGGCGGAGGAGGAGAACCATGACGATATATGATGAAGCCATGCAGATGAAAGAGGAGCTGGTGGCCTGCCGGCGTGATCTTCACGCCCACCCGGAACTTGCCTGGACGGAATTTCGCACCGCGTCTCATGTAGCAAAATCCCTCAAGGCCTTGGGCTATGAAGTGCTCATGGGGGATGCCTGCATGAAGGCAGATGAAATGATGGGCGTGCCTGATAAAGCGGAACTTTCCCGCGCCATGGGGCGGGCCATTAAAGAAGGGGCGGACCCGGAGCTTGTGAAAAAGATGGAAGGCGGCAAGACGGGCGTCGTGGGCATCATGCATTTTGCAAAACCAGGGAAGACCGTGGGTCTGCGCTTTGACATGGACTGCCTTCTAGTTGAAGAAAACCCAACGGACGCCCATCGGCCGACCCGGGATGGCTTTGCGTCGACCCATCCGGGTCTGATGCATGCTTGCGGGCACGATGGACATACAGCTATCGGTCTTGGCGTGGCGCGCCTTATTGCCGCTCACAAAGATGAAATGGCCGGCACTGTAAAGCTCTGTTTCCAGCCCGGTGAAGAAGGGGTCATGGGAGCCCGCGGGATGGTGGCAAGCGGGATTGTCGATGATGTGGACTATTTCCTGAGCGGGCATATTGGTCTTGGCAATGGCGAAAATAACAGCCTAGTCTGTATGACCGAAGGGTTCCTTGCAACAAGCAAGATTGATGCGTTCTTTACGGGAAAACCGGCCCATGCCGGTGCCAATCCCCAAAATGGCCGCAACGCCCTTCTTGCAGCGGCCCAAGCTTCGCTGGCCCTCCATACCATTTCCCGTCACAGCGACGGCCCTTCCCGCATTAATGTGGGAATTCTCAAGGCAGGGACGGGACGAAACGTCATCCCCGACAACGCGGTCATCAAATTTGAGACCCGTGGCGGTTCGACGGCAATCAATGAATTTATGGAAGGAGAAGCCCGCCGCATGATCAAGGCCGCAGCTGATATGTACGGCGTCACCGTGAAGATGGTCGCCCGCGGGAGTGCGGCGTCAGGCAATTCTTCTCCTGACATGGGCGAAGAAGTCTATGAAGTCGTCAAGGGGCTTGGCGTCTACAGCGACATTGAAAAAAATCATACTGTCAGTGGCAGTGAGGACTGCTCGTACTTTATGAGCCGCGTCCAGGATCATGGCGGCAAGGCCGTTTACATGCTCTATGGGACGGAAGAAGCTTCGGGTCATCACACCAGTGAATTTGACTTCAACGAAGATGTCCTTCCCCTTAGCGTCTATACCGTGACGGAACTTGTGAAGCACTTCACGAACAAATAACAAGCGTTCTCCCAGCAAAGCGGATCTTGTTTTGGTGGGAGAATTTTTGCATCCTGTTTGGGATGGATAAGAGACACGAAGCTTTCAGAACACCTAAAAAATGACTGTACCACGGGGAATCCATTGTGATACACTAGTAGCGCAGTAACAACAAATTTGCTGAGGGGGATCAATCTTAATGAAAGAAAGACGCATTATCGAAGTCGAAGAAAAGCTGCCTATTCTTCAGACGCTGCCGCTTAGCCTGCAGCATCTATTTGCAATGTTTGGCGCCACGGTCCTTGTACCTTTCCTGCTGAATGTCGACCCATCAACGGCACTTTTTATGAACGGGGTAGGCACCTTGCTGTATCTCAGCATTTGTAAATGGCGCCTGCCAAGCTACCTGGGTTCAAGCTTTGCCTTTATTTCTCCTGTCCTTGCCGTTACGCACACGGCGGGCCTTACGTACGGGGACGCGCAGGGAGGCTTCATTGCTTTTGGGCTCTGTTTCATCCTTGTGGGCCTTCTTGTGAAGAAAATCGGGACCAAGTGGATTGATGTACTCTTTCCGCCTGCTGCCATGGGGGCCATTGTCGCCATCATCGGCCTTGAACTTGCACCGATGGCCATGAACATGGCAGGCTTTATGGATCCTGTAAAGGGCATGACGAACATCCAGGCCATGGAGATTTCGTCGGCAACGCTCATCATCACCATCCTTGCGACCCTCCTGGGGAAGGGCTTTATCGGCATCATTCCCATCCTCATCGGCGTGGTGAGCGGTTACGCCATTGCCTATGGTCTCGGCGTTGTCTCCTTTGAAAGCGTTGCGGCCGCGGCTTGGATTTCGGCTCCAACCTTTTATCGTCCCAGCTTCCATCTGAACGCCATCATGATGATCCTGCCGGCCGTCTTTGTCGTCCTTGCTGAACATTTGGGACACCTTTTTGTGACCAGCGACATTGTCGGCCGTGATCTCATCAAGGACCCAGGCCTTCACCGCTCACTCATTGCCGACGGACTTTCGAACGTGCTTTCCGGGCTTGCGGGCTCCACGCCGAACACGACTTATGGGGAAAACATGGGGGTTATGGCTATTACCGGCGTATACAGCACCTGGGTCATTGGCGGCGCTGCCATCCTCGCCATTGTCTTTTCCTTTGTAGGAAAGATTGCTGCCCTTATCCACAATATTCCCGGTCCTGTTATGGGTGGCGTCAGCATCCTTCTTTTTGGTTTCATTGCTTCGTCGGGCCTGCGCATGATGGTCGATCGCAAGGTGGATTTCACTAAACCGAAGAATCTGATTCTTTCTGCCCTGACCCTCATTTCCGGTCTTAGCGGTGCCACCATCGTCATTGGTCCTGTTCAGCTTAAGGGAATGGGCCTTGCTACGGTCGTCGCCATCCTTGCCAGCCTTGCCTTCCTGATTTTTGAAAAAATCGGCTGGGTGGAACGGGAATAAAGGACGAACTTTTTTCGCAAATGAGCGCAAAATGGGCGCATCTTTCATTGAAAATATGATAGAATTATGATATATTGTTCTGAATATAACAAATAGGGAGGAAGAACATGGAAAACTTACAGCATGAACTTGTCCTGGTCGTTGACTTTGGCGCCCAGTATGCACAGCTGATTGCGCGCCGTGTCCGTGAATGTGGCGTTTACTGCGAAATCATTCCTTATAGCTATACCATCAATCAAATCAAGGCCAAGAATCCAAAAGCCCTGATCTTCTCCGGTGGACCGAACAGTGTTTATGCTGAAAATACGCCGTCTATCGACGATGGTGTTTTCTCCTTAGGGATTCCTATCCTCGGTCTTTGCTATGGCCATCAGCTCATGGCAAAGAAACTGGGCGGCGTCGTTGCCCATGCGGGTTCTGCCGGTGAATATGGAAAGACCGCGGTTTCCCTCGATAACGAAACGCGCCTTTTCTCCGGGATCGAAAAGAACAACATCTGCTGGATGAGCCATCAGGATTATGTCGAAACCGTACCGGAAGGCTTTGTTGTGGCGGGCCATACGGAAGAATGCCCTGTTGCGGCCATGATGAACGAGGAAAAACGCTTCTACGGCGTCCAGTTTCATCCGGAAGTCATGCATACGCCCTTTGGCAAGAAAATGTTCAGCAACTTCCTCTTTGATATTTGCGGCCTTTCCGGTGACTGGTCCATGTCGAGCTTTGCCCAGACCCAGATCGAAGCCATTCGTGAAAAAGTGGGGGATAAGAATGTCCTGTGCGCCATGAGCGGCGGCGTTGATTCCTCGGTTGCTGCGGTTCTCGTCCACAAGGCCGTGGGTAAGCAACTCACCTGCGTCTTTGTTGACCATGGCCTGCTTCGTAAGAACGAAGGCGACCAAGTGGAACAAGTCTTCAAACGAGACTTTGACATGAACCTCATCCGTGTTGACGCCAAGGAACGTTTCCTGTCGAAACTCAAGGGCGTCAGCGATCCGGAAAAGAAACGCAAGATTATCGGCGAAGAATTCATTCGCGTCTTTGAAGAAGAATCCAAGAAAATCGGTCATGTCGATTACCTCGTTCAGGGCACTATCTACCCGGACGTCGTTGAATCGGGCGGCACCGGCACCAGTGCCACTATCAAGAGCCACCATAACGTCGGCGGCCTGCCGGAAGACATGGACCTTGACCTCATCGAACCACTGCGTGCGCTCTTTAAGGATGAAGTCCGTGCCGTTGGGGAAGAACTCGGCATTCCAAGTGAACTTGTTTGGCGTCAGCCCTTCCCGGGACCGGGTCTTGCCATCCGCGTCCTTGGTGAAGTCACGGAAGAAAAACTTGCCATTGTCCGCGAAGCCGATGCCATCTTCCGCGAAGAAATTGCCAAAGCCGGTCTTGACCGCAGTATCTGGCAGTACTTTGCCTGCCTGCCGAACATCCGCAGTGTTGGGGTCATGGGTGACTTCAGAACCTATACCAACACCATCGCTCTGCGCGCCGTCAACAGCACCGACGGCATGACAAGTGACTGGTCCCATATCCCCTACCATGTCCTTGATATCGTCTCCCGCCGCATCGTCAATGAAGTGCCTGGCGTCAACCGTGTCGTCTATGACATCACGAGCAAACCGCCTGCAACGATTGAGTGGGAATGAGAGAAACAAGAAGAGGAAACACCCGGCAAGTCTTTGGAGACTTGCCGGGTGTTTTTTGTTGCAAGTAAAAAAAAGAAATTCCTTGCGGTAATCCTTCTTCTTCGTGCAGGTCCTTCCCGTAGAGATCAGTACAATGCCAATTAGGCATTGCAGCTTACTTAAAATAGGTATTTAACATAGTAGAACAGATGCAATAAAATAAAATGGCTGCGAGAAGACCGATGATTATCTATGCCTCTCTTTCCTTATAGGGGAAAACCCTGATAGATTATTTGAAAAAGCAGACTTATAAGGATGATCATGACTATAGCGGAGAAGGATTGAATGAAATGAGGAATCCAAGTGGGATGAAAGGAACCTTTTCTATGGATGCCATAGAACTAAATCACCATGTACAGATGCCCTTGCTTGGAATGGGTGTTTTTCAGGTAACTGATTATGGATTGTGCAAAAGAAGCCTTCTGACCGCTTTGAACATTGGGTATCGACTGATTGATACGGCTGCCTGCTATGAAAAGGAAGGAGCAGAGTGAGAAGCCGTTAAGGAATGTGGGATTTCCAGAAAAGAAGTTTTCCTAACTTTCAAGATGTAGATTCAGGATGCAGGGTACGATAAAACCATGTGTTCTTTTGAAAAGACCTTAAAGAATCTTCAGAGGGACTATCTCAATCTCTACCTGATTTATATGCCATATAGGGATTGCTATGGAAGCTGACGAGCCATGGAGGAACTGTATCAAGCTGGTAAGATCAAGGCCATAGGAGTCTGCAACTTTATGCCAGACAGGCTTGTAGATTTGGTCATAAGCAATGAGATTGTTCCGGCCGTCAATCAAGTTGAGCTTCAGCTTTTTTCCCAGCAGGAGGAATTACAGCGTGTCATGGATCAGTACCATAACTGCCCCGTGGCTTGGACTTTTTTGCAGAGGGACATGCTGGCTTTTTTCAGCCTCCTGTTTTAGCTGGAATTGGTCCAAAGTATGGGAAAAAGACGGCTCAAGTCATCCTGCGATGGCTTTTCCAAAGCCGTATCGTTGATATTCCTAGATTGGTCCATGCTGAACGAATCTACCAAAATTTTCGTACGAACGATTTCATGCTTTTTAATAAAGATATGGCAGAAATTACTGGAGGTCCCATTCTGATTTTGGATGTCCATAGTCTGAAAGAGATATATCGGCCCACAAGATCAAACTTGAGCAATAAGGAGGCAAACGAAATGGAGTATACAAAATTAGGAACAACGGATATTGAAGTGTCTAAACTATGCGTTGGCTGTATGAGCTTTGGCAAGGCAGGAACCATGCATGACTGGACGCTGGATAAACAGCAGAGTGAAGCTGTGATTCGGCATGCCTTGGACTTAGGCATTAATTTTTTTGATACAGCCAATGGTTATTCTGCTGGAACAAGTGAAGAATATTTGGGGCGTGCGATAAAACATAATATTGCTAGGAATAAAGTCGTAATCGCTTCTAAGGTGTACTTTAATGAGGGCCGGTTATCGCGGAAGGCCATTATGCGAGAAATCGAAGGTAGTCTCAAACGATTGGGAACAGATTATCTCGACTTATATATCATCCATCGCTTTGATTATGAAACACCCATTGAAGAAACCATGGAGGCGTTGCATGAGTTGGTCAGAGCTGGTAAAGTGCGCGCTTTAGGCGCTTCGGCTATGTACGGATACCAGTTCTATCATATGCAGATGGCAGCAAAAGAGCATGGGTGGACGCCCTTTTCTGTCATGGAGAACCATTACAACCTGATTTACCGTGAAGATGAGCGAGAGCTGATTCCTATTTGCAAACAAATGAATGTTTCCTTGATGCCATACAGCCCGCTGGCCTCAGGTCATCTGACAAGAGCAAAGTGGTCATCTGGGTCTCTTAGGGGGCGAACGGATAAGGTGGCTGCTGGGAAATATGATCGTATGAAGGAGCAGGATGTCAAAATAATTAAAAGGGTACAGGAGCTTTCTGAGCGCCACCACTATACAATGGCTCAGATAGCGCTTGCCTGGCAGTGGGCAAAGGGTGTTTCGTCTCCCATTATTGGAGCAACGAAAGCACATTATTTAGATGACGCGTCTGCTGCGCTGAAGGTAAAGCTTTCCCCTCAGGAGATTGATTATCTGGAAGAAAATTATGTGCCTCATCCCATTGTGGGGGCAGTTGATAGAAATCCAAAACCAGGTGTTATGCTGCTGGATGTGAAGCATTCGTTATGTTAAGAAATGAAGGAGCTTTCAAGTGATGATGACTTGGAAGCTTCTTTATTTTCTGGAGGAGGCTCTCATATAAAAGTGAAGTTTTAAAGAGAATTACCGTCTTGACCTCGTTTATAGTTTCTATTTTCTTTAGGTACAATGCAGGAAGCCGCATACCGTCTGCGCTGGATCAGATGACGTCGAATCTTTCCCCTCAGGACCCGATTCCTTCGAAATGGATTCGCAAGCTTCCCATGTGTGAGGAGAGAAAGGAATGGAATCGTGACAGGGGGTACGTGAGACGCTGAATGATTTACTGAGCCTACGGCTCAAAAATTTGTGCAGAAAGCGTTTGCATAAGATAACGATAGGAGCCGGTGGAGCAAAGCGGGACAAGGGGACGCAAATCCCTTTTTTCCTTTTTAATAAAATATGCCCTTTTAGCCAAAGCCGCCTTTTTATCGTTGAAGTTCTCTTCCTAATAGGGCGCTTACCGGTTTGGCGCTGGACATCCAGTCTTTGGCATCACAGCCTCCTTCTCCTTTTTTGTTTAAGCTACTTCTTAAAAAAGTCCTTGCAATATACCTTATGGGGGTATATAATAAATCTCGTAATAAAATACCCATAAGGGGTATATAAAGAAAGGACGATAGGTATGAAAGAGACTGTTTTGCAGGTGGAAAACCTGCAGAAAGATTTTAAGGCAAAGTCGGGCGTCATCCACGCCGTAAAACATGTTTCCTTCCAAGTGGAAAAAGGCGAGATCTTTGGTTTCTTAGGTGCTAACGGCGCCGGTAAGTCGACGACCATCAACATGGTGACGACACAGCTGCTTCCTACGGGCGGTAAGATTCTCTATGATGGAAAGGATCTTACGGGTGATGTGGCTGCCATTCGCCGTAAGATTGGTGTGGTCGCTCAGCATAACAACCTGGAGCGGCAGCTCACGGCAGAGGAGAACCTCTATTATCACGGTCGTTATTTTGGCATGGACCCTAAGGTCATCCGTGAGCGTTCGGAAGCGCTGCTGCGGAAGTTTGGTCTATGGGAACGCCGTAAGGACTTTGTTCGTTCCTATTCAGGCGGCATGGCGCAGCGTCTCAAGATTGCGCGGGCCATGCTCCACAATCCGGAAGTTCTCTTCCTCGATGAGCCGACAACAGGCCTTGACCCAAACTATCGCAAGATTCTTTGGGACCAGATGCTTAAGATGAATCGAGAAGGGACGACCATTTTCCTCACAACCCATTATATGGAAGAAGTTGAGTCCTTCTGTGACCATGTCGCTATCATGAAGCAGGGTGAGCTTCTTGCTTATGGGACTGTGGAAGATCTTGAAAAACAAACGGGGACCCGTTCCCTCAATGATGTATTCCTGACCCTCACAGACCGTGACGGCGTCGATGATCGGCAAACTGCCAATAGGGAGGCGTAAACTGATGAGTACTTCAAATCATGAAACAAAAACGGCCTTTTGGGCCATGGTGTCCCGGGACCTTTTGGTTCAGTGGCGGGATCATAATGAATTCATCTTTCGGGTGGCCATGCTGCCCTTGATTCTCATTGTTGTCTATGGCTTTATGCTGCCGACGGTGGGCCTTTTGCCTGCGGAATTTCCGACCCATATGTTCTGCGGTATGATTGGTATGAGCATGCTCATTACGGGTATTCACGGAACGGCTGTACCGATTTCCATGGATTTCCATAACCTCCGCGAAATTGAAGACCGACTCCTGGCGCCTGTATCAAGCCGCACTGTTGCTTATGCCAAGATGACTGTCGGCGTCCTTGAATCCTTTGTGGGGGGCCTTATCGTTCTTCCCATTTCACTGATCTTTATGGGCCACGCCATTTCTATCGACCTTTCCCCGGAGCGACTGCCTCTCCTTGTTCTGGTCCTTCTTCTCACGGCGTTTGCTTCTGCTGCTATGGGACTCCTTGTGGGGACCATCATCAAACCCTCCCAGATTGCCGCCATGTTCCCCGGTTTTCTCATGCCTGTTGTTTTTTTGGGAAGCATCTTTTATACCTGGCACCAGCTAGCGCCCCTTCCTGTCATGCAGGCTATAACGCTCATCGATCCCTTGACCTGGATCAATGAAGCCATTCGCGCCGTCATGACGCCCCAAATCTACAGTCTGCCCCTGTGGGGAACACTCCTTGGCATGGTGATTTGGATCCTTTTTATGGGACGAGTGGCTTTTAAGCGGTTTGATCGGATGGTGTATCGTCATTGATTTGTTTCTTGGAGCACAAATCGTTCCGATTCTCCGGAAGAACGTACCTTCATTGCTTAATTCCTTAATTCCTTAATTCCTTAATTTAAGGATGCGATGGGGGCATGCCGATTCGTGGATGTTTCGTTTCTGGTGGGGGAATAGCCTGCGCCTGGGCGATCCCCCTCCTAACCATGTGTCGTCATCTCCCTCGCCCAGCTCATTAAAGCAGACGCTTTTTGCAATCTTCGGCCCATATGGGCCCATCTACTTTGTCGCCCACACTCCTAACCTCCTAGACGTACATAAACCGTACGCCGTCGTCGGTGGAAGCGAGGGCTCCTCGTATCTGGAACCCATCTGAACCGAATTCGCAAAAAGCAAATGGAGTAAAAGACCTAACGGCGACGGTTCGATGCACAAGCATCGAACGTAAAGAAAAAAGAGGGTCTTCACGTATTTTTGGGGGATGCCAAATTATACGTAGGTGACAGGTACCGAATCAAGGTAAAAAAGTATCTGTCGTTCTTGTACCCATATGCATTCCGTTTGGCACCCTTGATCTTGTTGCTGTACCCTTCCAATCGGCCTGTGTTAATAGGGCATTTGGCGTGGTTTGCCAGACCGTCGATTCGCTTTTTCTTCAGCTTGGCGAATCGTGTTCCAATGGATGCCCGTTATCTTCTGCACTCCGGCAATCGTAAGACCCTGGCGAGGAGCGATGGAATCTACACAGAGGCCCGTTTGGTGATTCTCGTTCCAGGACATCTGTACGGATTGAGTTCTGTAACCGTTTCCTGACAGCAAGGACACCGGAAGCGGTGTCCCTCGAAGAGGACAGTGCACCGGGCATTCGGCTGCATAGGCACCGTCCTTAGGCGGGTTCGGTACGTGCCATAGACATGCATCGGCTCTTCGCAGCAAGGACAGAGAAAATCGGTATGACGTTTCTGGCTGGTGACCACCCATGCTGTGGAATCATCTAAAGGGTCTTCGGGGAGCCAAACAAGGTAATCGGGGTCTTGACATAACAGGTCTGCTTGAATAATGTACTAAATAGAGGACATCTCAATTCTCCTTTATTTTGGTTTGGTCACCTTATATTTGGAGAATTTGATGTCCTTTTTCAATATCCATTTGTTTATGACCCCACAAATTTCCGTGAAGAATCAAAAGAAAAGAGTCTATTCCAGTAAATATGCACTTTCCAGTATTTGCACCTGCACCAAGTGTGGTGATATTTACGGACGAATTGCTTGGAACAACAGAGGAAAGAAATCCACGGTGTGGAGATGTTGCACTAGGGTGGAGAATGGACCGTCAGCTTGCGATGCACCAACCGTGTAGGAGTCAGAACTGCAAGAGGTAACGGTAAAAACAATCAATCAGTTACTGAGTTGTTCGGACAGCATGATGCAGATCCTAAGGAATAATATACAAACGGCACTTGCAGATGATAATTCCAGGGAGATAGATAGACTGAATATTGTTTTAAAGGAAAAGCAGAAGGAACTGGTAAAGCTTGCCCATGCTAAGAAAGATTACACGGCACTTGCGGATGAGATAGATATTCTTCGGGACAAAAAGCAAGAACTACTGGTAAAAAGGGCAGAGACGGAGGGTGTGAAAAAATGAGTAGCCGAGTTGACTGATTTCCTTCAGGATACAATACAGGAACAAATGGAATACGATGAGAGCATGGTCAGAAAGTATATCGAGCAGATAAAGGTGTACGAGGACAAGTTTGTGGTCTGCTTTAAGGCAAAGGTGGAGATTGTAATTACAAGGTGAGATGTAATACTTGATATTACAGGAAAACTGATGTATACTTAGATGAAACAAGGAGGGTTACATCATGCAAATATCAAGCAGATTTACAATAGCAATTCATATATTAACGGCGATTGATACATTTCAAAATGACTATAAGGTTACCAGCGATTTTCTTGCAGGAAGTATTAATGTAAACCCAGTCATTATTCGAAGAACGATGCAATCATTAAAAGGAGCAGATCTGATTGAAGTAAAACGCGGAACTGGTGGCATGGAGATTGCCAAGCCGATGAGTGAGATTACGCTTCTGGACATCTTCAATGCAGTAGAGCCATTGGAAGATGGACAGCTGTTCCATTTCCACGAGAATCCAAATACAGAATGTCCGGTAGGAAGAAATATTCATGCAGGGCTGGATGATAAATTGTTTTCCATTCAAGCTGCAATGGAAGATAAGATGAGATCCATCACATTAGAAGATGTAGTGAGAGATACACAGGCTTTTATCAATAAAGAAAAACAAGAGAAATCATAATAAGTCCGTAGAGATTGTGAAAGTGCAATTTCTACGGACTTTTTTGAGTTCAAAAAATTTGGCTAATTGTAAAACGAAGTTGGACACCCCTAAAGGGTCCTTTTTGGGAATATAAAAAGGCCCACAATGAAGCATCCTCTGTTAGAATCTAGCTACCAGACCAAATCCTAGGAGGAATGACACTATGGGCATCGCATATTCTACCACAAATGGGCACAAAAAGGGAAAACATCTTTCGTACGAGGATCGGATGCTCATCCAAATTCGCCTGAAAGATGGGTATTCCTTAAGAGCCATTGCCAGAGAGCTTACCTGTTCTCCAACTACTATATCCAATGAAATCAAGCGCGGATCCACACTGCTTTATAACGGCACCAAAAGACGGTATAAAGCCTCCAGGGGGCAGAAGGTCTACGAAGAGAACAGAAAGGCCTCCTGCCATCATTACAGCTACCTTGATAAGAAGGCTTTCATCGAGCTTGTTGAAAAGAAGTTCTTTTCCACAGGGGGGTTCCTTGATGTCTGCGCGGGCAATGCTCTCATAGCGGGAGACTTTACCCGGAATCAGGTGGTTTGCACAAAGACGCTGTACAACTATGTAGACATGGGGCCCTTGAATATCAGGAACCACAATCTGTCCATGAAACTGCGCAGAAAAACGAAGAAACATCTGCTTCGTCTGAACAAGTGAAAACTTGGCCGGAGTATTGAAGAAAGGCCTAAAGAAGTCGAGGAACGAAAGGAATTCAGCCATTGGGAATGCAATCTAGTTATTGGCGCAAAGCCCGGCCAAGATGAGGCCCTTCTTACTCTTTTGGAGCGTAAGACCAGGGAGTTCATGATTGTTAAGCTGCCAGACAAATCCGCTAAAAGCGTTATGGCTGCCTTCGAAACGCTCTTGGATGAAATACAGCGAACACTTCGGAGCGGTCTTCATAACAATTACGACGGACAATGGTTCAGAGTTTGCGACCTTTCAAATCTTGAAAAGGCTGCAGAGACCCTCTATACTATGCGCATCCCTACACCTCGTGCGATAAAGGCCCCGTAGAACGCCGCAACGGGCTTATCCGGCGTTTTATCCCTAAAGGGAAGCGGATTCAGAAGACGTCTTAGAAATTAAGCTGTGGTGCAACAGCCTTCCTCGAAAGATTCTCGGCTGCCATAGTCTAGAGGAGATATTTTCAGAGGAACTAGATAAAATCTAAAGTCTGGGTGCGGCTTAAGTAGAGCTAGAAAAGTGTCCAACTTGTTATTGCAATTTAGCGTTCAAAAAATTTCGAAAAAGTGTTGATGTAACTATTGACGTTACAACTAAGGTATGATATAAATATAATCATAAAAGTTACAATAAACAAAGAGCGGAGGACATGATATGAATATTCAGGATTGCTTACAGCTTTTAAGAGAAATCAAGGATGTTGCTTTTGCTACAGTGGATGAAAAAGGATTCCCACAGGTAAGAATTATTGATGTGATGATTGTTGAAAATGAAAAGTTGTATTTTTGTACAGCAAGAGGCAAGGATTTTTACAAACAGATTACATCGACAGGAAGAGTGGCCATTACGGGATTAAATAAGAGTTGGCAGACTGTTAGAGTCATGGGAAAGGTCGTAAAGCTTGAGGAACAGAAGAAATGGATCGACCGCATTTTTGATGAAAATGTATCAATGAATAATGTTTATCCAGGAGAGAGTCGTTATATATTAGAAGCATTTTGCGTTTATCCAAAAGAAATAGAATTCTTTGATTTGGGGAAAGAGCCGATTAATAGAGAACGGATCGTAACAGAGCAAGTAGTTTTAAAAGAATATGGTTTCATGATTACAGATGACTGTATCGGCTGTGGCAAGTGTGCCATAAACTGTCCGCAGCAATGTGTAAGTGAAGGAATGCCTTATTTAATTGCACAGAATCATTGTCTGCATTGCGGATTGTGCTACGAAAATTGTCCTGTGCAGGCGATTGAAAGGAGACAAGAAAGATGATAAATGAAATGTGGTCTTTATTTTTACAAAGAAAGGAATTTTTTTTTGAGTTGCTTGCAGAACATTTAAAAATATCGGCAGTTGCAATTTTGATTGCAATTGTATTTGGAGGACTGGTAGGAATACTAATCAGTGAATATCAGAAGTCTGCAAAGTCAACTCTGGGTGTAATCAATTTTTTATATACAATTCCATCAATTTCTATGTTGGGATTCCTTATTCCGTTTTCTGGTGTAGGAAATGCGACTGCAATCATTGCACTGACTATATATTCACTTCTTCCGATGGTTAGAAATACATATACCGGAATCAGTAATGTAGATCCTGCAATACTGGAAGCTGCAAAAGGTATGGGCAGTACTGAAAGACAAATATTATTAAAAATAAAACTTCCTCTTGCAATGCCGGTAATTATGACAGGTATTAGAAGTATGGTTACCATGACCATTGCACTTACAGGAATTGCTTCTTTCATCGGTGCGGGTGGACTTGGTGTAGCAATTTATCGTGGTATTACAACAAATAATGCGGAGATGACAATGGTAGGAAGTTTGCTTATCGCTATCTTGGCATTAGTTGTCGACTTTGCACTTGGATTTGTCGAAAAACGCATTCAGATCCGAAAAGAGAAGGCAAAGCGTACAAATAAGATTGGCGGTATCGTAGCTTTATTCCTTGTTGTTGCTATAGTAATTGGCAGTATGTGGAATGTAAATTCAAATAATACGATTAAGGTTGCAACAAAGCCAATGACTGAACAATATATTATTGGCGAAATGCTGGAACTCTTGATTGAACAGGATACAGATTTAGAGGTTGAATTGACACAAGGTGTTGGCGGTGGAACTTCAAATATTCAGCCAGCTATGGAAAGTGGTGAATTCGACATATATCCGGAGTATACCGGAACAGCATGGAATATGGTATTGAAAGAAGAAGGATTGTACACCGAAGATATGTTTAAAATTTTACAAGAGAGATATCAGAATGATTATGATATGGAATGGATTGGCATGTATGGATTTAATAATACCTATGGTATTGTGGTTCGAAGCGAAATTGCAGAAAAATATAATCTAAAAACTTATTCAGACTTAAGAACTTGTGCAAATGAACTCACTTTCGGAGCGGAATATGATTTCTTTGAAAGAGAAGACGGATATGATGCACTATGTAAGACATATGGATTCAAATTTGGCAAAACTATGGATATGGATATTGGTCTTAAATACCAGGCATTAAAACAAAACAAGATTGATGCCATGGTTATTTTCACAACAGATGGTCAGCTTGCAAAATCTGATGTTGTAGTTTTGGAAGATGACAAACAGTTCTATCCTTCTTATCTTTGTGGAAACGTAATTCGAGGAGAAGTTTTGCGTAATCACCCTGAACTTAATGATGTGTTTACTAAGCTAACCGGAATCATTACAGACAGTGATATGGCGCAGATGAATTATGAAGTAGAAACAGAAGGAAAAGAACCTCGAGATGTGGCCAGAGCTTATTTGGAAGCAAAAGGTTTGTTGAATTAGGAGGCTTAACATGGAAGAGATAATTGAATTCAAAAATATAAAAAAGGCATATGGGGAGAAAGTTGTCATGGAAAACTTCAATCTCACAATAAAAAAAGGTGAGTTTATCACAATTATAGGCTCATCCGGTGGTGGCAAAACAACAATAATGAAGATGGTAAATGGTTTGATCACTCCTACATTCGGTGATGTTTTTGTGGAAGGGAAGAATATCAAAGAACTAAATCAGAATGAGCTTAGAAGAAATATAGGTTATGCGATTCAAGGCAGTGTTCTTTTTCCGCATATGACAGTAGAAGAGAATATTTCTTATGTTCCCAATTTACTCAATAAACGTGATAAAGAAAGAACAAGGAGAGCAGTTGCTAAGTGGATGAAAATTGTCGATCTCGATGAAGATATGCTGCATCGTTATCCTGCAGAACTTTCAGGAGGTCAGCAACAAAGAGTTGGCATTGCGAGAGCATTGGCTGCATCGCCTGAAATATTACTTATGGATGAACCGTTTGGCGCAGTGGATGAGCTTACAAGAGCGTCTTTGCAGGATGAAATATCTCGTATTCATAAAGAAACGGGAATTACAGTGCTATTTGTAACACATGATATTACAGAGGCATTAAAACTCGGAACCAGGGTTTTAGTAATAGATAAAGGTGAAGTCCAGCAATTTGATACGCCTGATGAACTTCTAAAAAATCCTAAAAATGATTTTGTAAAAAAACTTGTAGAAAAAGAAAGACGAAGATGCTCTCTTCCCGATGATAAATTGGGTGATTGTGAATTTAGTGGTGTATGCAGGAATGCATACAGGTCGATGGAATGAAATCTAAAGTTGGTTAAGCCAGCTGAAATAATAAAAGATATCCATCTCTCAAATCTGAAATAGTGAGAGAAAATATGTGTAAAAAAATGAGAGCGATTGTTGTTAATGCTCCGCGTGGCCCTGAGGTATTGCAATTAAAGAACGTTGATAGACAGATGGAGTCAAATCATATCATAGGGAAAAATATTGTCATTTTGCAATAGACTATAGATAGGAGGTACAACCATATGACACAAAATGAAAGAAGAGAATATTTGATCAAATACTTATTAAAAGAAAGCAACCAATATGCCAATATGGAAGTTCCTGCTACTGAGGATGAGAAGAAACAGCTTTTAAGAGCACTTTTTAATGTCCGTATGCCAAAGGAAGCATCAGAAAAGTTTATCCGTATTCAGGATGAGTATCTGATTGAAGAAAATAAAGAAAAGGGAATTACAGATTATAAAGATTTGATGCCAATAAAGAATGGTATTTACCTTTGGCAAGGAGATATCAGTTCTTTGAAGGTTGGAGCTATCGTCAATGCAGCTAATTCACAAATGCTTGGATGCTTTAGACCGAATCACAATTGTATTGATAACTGCATTCATACTTTTGCCGGCATTCAGCTTCGAAAGGCCTGTGATGACATCATGAAAAGACAAGGTCACGAGGAAGAAACTGGAAAGGCAAAGATTACACCGGCATATAATCTTCCTGCAGATTATGTCATTCATACAGTAGGACCAATCGTACAAGACAGACTTACAAAAAGACATGAAGAGCTTCTTGCATCATGCTACAAGTCAAGTCTTAAGTTGGCAGAAGAAAATGGTGTGAAGTCTATCGCCTTTTGTTGCATCTCTACAGGCGTGTTTATGTTTCCAAACAGAAGAGCTGCGGAGATAGCAATCGACACGGTAAGAAAACATAAGAAAAATACAGGAAGTGAAATAGAGGTGATATTTAATGTTTTCAAAGAACAAGATCTACAAATCTATCGAGAATTACTCGGATAATATAAAGAAACTAAAAGAAGAAATCAAAAATGCAGATGCTATTGTCATTGGTGCTGGAGCAGGACTTTCAACGGCAGCAGGTTATACATATAACGGAGACCGTTTTGATAAATACTTCTCTGATTTTAAAGAGAAGTACGGAATACAAGATATGTATAGCGGAGGATTCTATCCATACCCCAATATGGAAACTTTCTGGGGATTTTGGGCGAGAAATATATATGTGAATCGTTATGATCAGCCGGAAAGCGAAGTCTATAAAAATCTTCTGAAACTGGTTTACGATAAAGATTATTTCGTCATTACAACGAACGTAGATCATCAGTTCCAGCTTGCGGGTTTTGATAAAAAAAGACTGTTCTATATGCAAGGTGATTATGGACTTTGGCAATGCGGTAGGCCATGCCATCAAGTAACCTATGACAATGAAGCGCAGGTAAGAGAAATGCTTGTAGCGACAGGTTTCCTTATCGAAAAAGAAGGGAAATATGAAATCGACTTTGATAATAGGGAAAATTGGAAGATGGTAATTCCATCAGAATTAATTCCGTATTGCCATGATTGTGATGAGCCTATGAATATGAATCTTCGTTGTGATGATACCTTTGTGCAGGATGATGGATGGTATGCAGCAAAGACTAGATACGATGAATTCATCAAAATATGCGAGAACAGTAAAATTCTTTATCTTGAACTTGGAGTAGGAGCAAATACCCCGATTTGGATTAAATACCCTTTTTGGAAGATGACAAATGCCAATCCAAAAGCTACCTACGCTTGCCTTAACTTTGGCGAGGCGTATGCACCTGCAGAAATAAAAAATCGTTCTATTTGTATGGATGAAGATATTGCTGAAACAATAAAATCAATATGGGAGGAAAGATAACAGGGATGAATCCCCTGTTGTTTTCATGTTATACTTTTTAGCAATAGATTCGACCTATTGTTAAAAGGTTCGTGGATATGTTCCCTTGTACGAACAGGATTATCTGACGTACTTAGTGAGCACTCGTTTCAGGCCGAACTCATCCGTGGTTTCCCCCAAGCGGCAGCGCCTGTTGCCATGGCTATTTATTCGGGCATTTTCAACGTGGGGATTGCAAGCGGCACCTGGCTTGGTGGACACCTTGTTTCAAGGGACCTGCTGTCCTACATCGGCTTTGCCGGTGCCGTCCTTGCTGTGGGTGCGACCCTTGTTGCCCTGTGCTTTTACGTGCCGAAAATAAAAGCAGGAAGCGGGCAACCTTAACTTCATCATAGAACCCGGAGCAGGGGAGACGCCTTGCCTCGGGATTTTTGGGTTCTTTGTCAAATTTTGGGGTGCTAAAGTGTCTATGCACTCCTGGAGA
>NZ_QTNG01000006.1:0-88242 GCF_003603525.1 Acidaminococcus sp. AM33-14BH
GCAGCGGTCAGGGTCGTCTTGCCATGGTCAACGTGACCAATGGTACCAATGTTGACATGGGGTTTTGTTCTTTCAAATTTCTCTTTAGCCATTTGATTACCTCCCAACGCTATGCTTGGTTTTTGAAAAGATTTTAAAAGAGCCCCGCTAGAAACGGGGCTGACTAAACTATGGTAGCGGCGCACGGATTTGAACCGCGGACAGGCCGGGTATGAACCGACTGCTCTAGCCAACTGAGCTACGCCGCCATGAGTGGAGCTGATGACCAGAATCGGACTGGTGACCTTATCCTTACCAAGGATACGCTCTACCGACTGAGCTACATCAGCATATGGTTGCGGGGGCTGGACTTGAACCAACGACCTTCGGGTTATGAGCCCGACGAGCTACCAACTGCTCCACCCCGCGATATTGGTGGAGGGAGAAGGATTCGAACCTTCGAAGCCAGAGGCGGCAGATTTACAGTCTGCTCCCTTTAACCACTCGGGAATCCCTCCACGGATTGTCATTACGAATAAATTGGAGCTGGCAAAAGGAATTGAACCCTCAACCTACTGATTACAAGTCAGTTGCTCTACCTATTGAGCTATGCCAGCCTCTGAATCCGTAACGTAGAGAATTATACCGGATGAAGAAGGAAATGTCAAGCCGCTTTTAAAAAATTCGTTTCTTTTTTTACAAACCTTTTAAAACTGGCATCCCATCTGGTTTTAACGGCAATCGATCCATACCTTTTCTCAGCAGTAGAAATACCAAAGGGTAAAGAGGGCGAGCAAAATGCGGTAGACGGCAAAGGATTTAAGTGTCGACCGGTTCAGGAACCCAATGAACCAGAGGATGGAAAAATAGGCAACTGCAAAAGCCACGGCAAATCCCAGGCCAAGGATGGCAAAATCGCCGCTGGAAAGGGCCGAAAGATTTTTCAGGAGTTCATAGAGGCAGGCTGCCACCATGATCGGAAGGGCCATGATAAAGGTGAAATCCGCCCCGGCTTTGCGGCTGACCCCTACTAACAAGGCCCCACCAATAGTAGAACCGCTGCGCGAAAAGCCCGGCCAAAGGGAAAGGAACTGATAGAAACCAATATAAAGCGCCTGCTTCAAGGAAATATGGTCCACATCCTGGACCAGTTCGGCCTCATGACCGCGGATCTTTCGCTCCGCAGCCATCATTAGGAGGGCCCCTAAAACAAGGCCAATGGCAACCGTAAAGGGAGAAAAGAGATATTTTTTGATAAAGGAATGGACGAGGAGAGCGAACGCCATGGTAGGGATGCACCCTGCAAGAACATGATAGGCACTCAGCCCTTTTCCCAGCTGCCAACCTTCTTTGGTGAAGAAACGGGCAAAACGTCCGCGATAAAGGACGAGGACAGAAAGGATGGCCCCTAACTGGATGACAACATCAAAGATCTTGGCCAGATTGCCATCAAAACCGATCATGTGTCCTACAATGATCATATGCCCCGTTGATGAAACAGGGAGAAATTCCGTAAGACCTTCCACAATCCCAAGAATCAGGGCACTTAGCATATCGCTCATGATTTTTCCTCCAAAAAGTTAATTCTTATCGTGCAATGTTGCCATTATACCCCTTTCCCCCGGTGAAAGAAAGAGCCAAACTTTAAACTTTCTCAAAACATTATGAGGGCCTCCACAGCCTTTTTTTCATCCCTTTCAAGCATGAAAAAAAGAGCTGCCAACATGCACTGCAGCTCTTTTCATTGAGGTCAATCCCCAAAGGAAATCCCAAGGTTCCTCCCTGCCCTGATAAGATCCGAATCAAGCGGTACCTGATGAGGTTTTCCCGCTACTTCTTCTATTGGGATGCGGACAATCTCCCCACTGGACAGGGCAACCATCACATTATAGGCCCCGGCAAGGCAGGCTTCCACGGCAGCCGAGCCATAACGAGTCGACAGGACACGGTCAAAGGCAGTCGGCGAACCGCCGCGCTGGAGATAGCCCAAGATCGTACAGCGAGCTTCGATACCCGTCTTCGCCTCGATTTCGTCGGCAAGTTTATTGCCCACGCCGCCCAGGCGCACCTGTTCAAAGCTATTTTTCACGAGACGGGCGACCGTCATCTTACCGCCCACTGGTTTGGACCCTTCGGCAACAACAATGATACTAAATTGCTTTCCTTGAGCCTGACGGGCCTTGACCTTCTCAATGACAGACTCGATCCGGTAGGGGATTTCCGGGATCAAGATTACATCCGCTCCGCCGGCAAGGCCGGAATGAAGGGCAATCCACCCCGCATAGCGCCCCATGACTTCAAGGACCATGACGCGGTGATGGGATTCTGCCGTGGTATGAAGGCGGTCCAATGCCTCTGTAGCCATCGCCATCGCTGTGTCAAAACCAAAGGTTCGCTCCGTCCCCGGCAGGTCATTATCAATGGTCTTGGGAACGCCGACGACATTGACCCCGCAGAAACGGTGCAGGTCATAGCCAATCTTGAGGCTTCCATCGCCGCCAATGACAATGAGGCACTCGATGCCATGGGCGTTGAGGTTTCTTACGACATCATCGCGCCGGTCCTCATAAATGACATTGCCTGCTGCATCTTCACCAGCCGCATAATGGAAAGGATTATCCCTGTTTGTTGTACCAAGTACCGTCCCGCCGCGCGGCAGGATACCCGATACATCCGCCATGGACATTTTTTTCATATCATCCTGGATAAGCCCATGGAAGCCGTTGCGAATGCCATAGATCTCATTGCCATGGGTCACGGCCGTCTTCACGACGGCACGGATGACGGCATTGAGGCCAGGGCAGTCACCGCCTCCCGTAAGGACTGCCAGGGTTCCTCTTTTTTCTGCCATAAGGAGCCCCTCTTATTCTACCGTCCAGAGGGTGTAGTCAGCCGCGCTGATACGGATGGATTCGGTCCCGTCAAATTTATCATAGCAAAGGAGCCCATCCTTCACATATCCCGGCCAAGCAATGACCACTGTAAAGGCGCGCCCCAGTTCATCGAGGACGCTCTTGGGATCGATATTGAAGACAGGGATAAAAAGGGTCTGGATTCGATCCAACATGACCACATCGCCATGATGGCTAAGAAGTTCATTTTTCAGGACTTCCGGCGCGTTGACGCGTCTTTCACTGGGAAGAAGCTTCAGGAAATCTTCCGTAATAAGCAGACGGGTATCAATATAATCCCACCCCTTTGTTTCGGCTGCTTCACGCAGGACCTTGCTCTTACCGCTGCCCGGTTTGCCCGTCACAACAAGGACCTTGATTTCTTTTTCTGCCAGGCCTTCTACTTCTTTCAGGAATTCATCAAATTGACTCATGCGAATCGCCCTCCTTATAAAATGGTGCACCCATTGCTTTTCATTCTCTTGCCATCTTATTTCGCCGATATGCCAGCGTTTTCCTTTAAAGTGGTGCGGAAATTCTCTTTTTTCTGCCTTTGCTGTCCATATTGTATCATATGGTTCAATCTCTTTCAGCCACCTGTTTCCTTATTTGTGGAGCAGGTGCTCCTTGGCGGCCATGAGGAGGAGCCCCTTGTTGAGCGTGGCAAGGTCGAGTTCATTTTCCCTTGTTGAAAGGAACTTCTCCAATTTGCGTTTTACCCGCTGGAGCGCGTTGTCGATGGACTTTGTACTGCGTTCCATCTCGCTGGCAATCTCCTGATAACTTTTGTTGTCAAGATACGCGCACAAGGTTTCCCACTCCATGGCGCTCAGCATGGCTAAGACGTTCTTTTCAATATCCTTGAAAGCCTCCTGGTCTACGATGAGGTTTTCCGGGTCAACGCTGCGGCTGCCACCAAGCATATCCATCAAGGTCCGTTCCTTGCCGTCATCATAAAAAGGCTTATCGAGTGAAACGTAGGAATTAAGCGGCCGGTGCTTCTGCCGATTGGCCCCCTTGATGGCAGAAATGATCTGTCGGTTGATGCACAGCTCGGCAAACACCTTAAAGGACGCCTTTTGGTCAAAGCGATAATCGCGGATGGCTTTAAATAGGCCAATCATCCCTTCCTGGACGATATCATCCCGCTCCGCACCAGCCATATAGTAAAGGGACGTCTTTTTTTTCACCAGTTCCTTATAGCGAGCAAGCAGGATATCCTGGGCTTTCCCGTCCCCTTCCTCCTGGATCCTTTTTAAAAGGACCTCATCGGAAGGGCTCACTGCAGCCGGTTCCTTGGCCATCCCATCGCCTCCTTACGCCTTGCGGGCACTGATGATGCGCTGCCTTGTAATTTCATATAAGAGGATGCCGCCTGCAACGGAAGCATTCAGGGACTGGACCTGTCCCAGCATGGGGATGCGGACAAGAAAATCACAGTTTTCCTTCACAAGACGCCCTACGCCTTTGCCCTCGGCACCGACAACAAGGACCAAAGGTCCGGTCAGATCGGCATCGAAATAAAGGTCCTTGCCATCCATATCAGCACCAACAATCCAAAATCCGCGCTTTTTCAGGTCTTTCATGGTCCGGACAAGATTGGTCACGGAAACGACGGGTTCATGTTCCAAGGCACCGGCTGAAATCTTTGCCACAACCGCCCCCAAAGGAGCACTGCGACGCTGGGGAACAATGACAGCATCGACACCGGCGGCATTGGCCGAGCGGATAAGGGCACCAATGTTCTGAGGATCCTGCAGTTCATCGAGAAGGAGCAAAAAAGGGACTTTTCCCTTTTGGGCCACCCCTTCCAGGACCTCATCAAGATCCCGAAATGCGACAGCAGAGCCAACGGCCACGACGCCTTGATGACGCACGTCAGGGCTTAAGCGGTCCAGGCGCTCCTTATTGACGCGTTCCACCGCCACATGGCGCTTGGCACAGAGGGAAAGGATTTCTTCGAAGCTTCCCCCATGGCCGCTTTCAAGGACCAGGACTTTTTGAATGGGCCGCGTGCCGCGCAGGGCTTCCCTGACGGCATTGCGGCCAGCAATGATATCGGACATAACGGCTCCTTTTCCTAGGAAAACAAAGGAGCTGAAATCATTGTCATCATGGTTTCAGCTCCTTCTTACTTCTTACAGACCGAAAGGATTACTTGCTGGACGCAGCAATCTTTTCAGCAAATTCATAGCCAAACTTTTCAGCAGCCTTGATTTCTTCCGGCAGGGGGCGCCACTTGCAGGTATAGCCAGGCAGAAGCTCCATCCCGCTTGCCGTGATCGCGTCTTCCAGTTCCTTTTCCGCACCGCCGGCCCAGCCATAGGTTCCAAAAGCAGCAGCCTTCTTATCCGTCAGCTTCATGCCTTTGAGGTACATCATGAAAGCACCCATGGTCGGCATCATCACGCAGTTCTGCGTCGGAGAACCAACAAGGATAGCCTTTGCCGTCAGGACATCGCTCATGATGGCGGCTTTCTGCTCGCTCGTATAGCGGTACAGTTTAACACGCATCCCCTGGGCTTGGATGCCATCCATGATGGCCGTTGCCATGGCAGCCGTGCCGCCCCACATGGTGTCATAGACAATGATGATGCGGTCAAGGGCCTTCCCCAGGCTCCAGTCTTCATAAAGCTTCAGGATCTCTTCGATATGGCTGCGCCAAATGCTGCCGTGGCAGGAGCAGATCATGCGAAGCTTGAGACCCCGCACGGCCTTTACCGCGTTCGGGATGAGTTTCCGGAACGGGGTCAGGATGTTGGCATAGTAGCGCTGCGCTTCATAGAACATGTTCTCGACTTCCGTCTCGTCATCAAAGCGCTTGGAGCAGCAGTAATGCTGACCGAAAGCATCGCTGGAAAAGAGGATTTCTTCTTCCGGGCAGTAGGTCACCATGGAATCAGGCCAGTGGACCATGGGGATGGGAACAAAGGTCAGGCTCCGTTTCCCAAGGCTGATGCTTTCCCCCTTCTTCACGATCTGGCAGTTGAAGATATCGCCGTAGTGTTCCTTTAGTTCCGTGGCGCCCTGAGGCGTAATGAGGAACGTGGCATTCGGGCATTTCTGGGCAAGCAGCGGAAGTGAGCCGGAGTGGTCCGGTTCCACATGGTTTACGACAATGTAATCGACCTTCTGGGGATCGACGACTTCACTGATTTTATAAAGCTGGCGTTCTGCAAAAGGGGCCTTGACGCCGTCGATGAGGCAAACTTTCTCATCCATGATAAGGAACGAGTTATAGGTAACGCCCCGTGGTGTCGCAAAGCCGTGGAAATCAGAGCAGGTCCAATCGCGGATGCCCACATCAAAAATATCTTTGGAAATTTCTTCCGGTTTCATGGTTTACACCCCTCCGTATCGGTTAGTTATATCTATATCTAAGTTATTATACTATGACTTTCCCATAAAAACAATTTCAGGGAATAAAATTTTATCGGCCATGATGCCCTTTCATAAGAAAAAGGAAGAAGAAAGCTCGTAAGGCTCCCTTCTCCCCTTTTTAGTGCCCCATCAGGCCGTTTCCTTCAGATGGGCAAAATAACGTTTTGTTTCAGCCACGACAGCACCGGACAGTCCCAGGAGGGCAATCAAGTTTGGAATCGCCATGAGACCATTTACGATGTCAGCCAAGATCCAGATGGCTTCCAGCTTCAAGAAAGCGCCGAGGCCAATGAGGATGATGAAAATAATGCGATAAGGCATGATGCCCTTGACGCCAAATAGGTATTCAACGCAGCGTTCACCATAGTAGTTCCATCCCAAGATGGTGGTAAACGCGAACAGGACCAAGCCGACCATCAGGAGATAGCCACCCATCTGCGGATAGGCCTTGAGGAAGGTTGCGTTGGTAAGGGCCGCACCGTTAAGGTCCCCAGTCCAGAGCCCGCCAATGACAATCGTAAGTCCTGTCATGGTGCAGATGATGATGGTATCGATAAAGGTTCCCGTCATGGAAATCAGCCCCTGTTCAGCCGGCCAGTCCGTCTTAGCGGCAGCCGCAACGATCGGTGCGGACCCAAGACCCGATTCATTGGAAAAGACGCCGCGGGCAATCCCATTTCTCATGGCAAAGAGCACAGTGGCTCCGAGGAACCCGCCTTGGGCAGCCGTCGGCGTAAAAGCATCACGGAAGATTTCCCCGATGGCCATGGGAATCAGGTCATGGAACATAACCAGGATGCCTATGGTAGACAACATGTAAAGGATGGCCATGGCCGGTACAATCCGGCTTGCAGCGGCAGCAATGCTCTGCAGTCCGCCCAAGGTTACAGCAGCAACAGCGATGGTCAGGATGGCCGCTGTGCCAGCAACAGGAATCCCCGCGTTGAGCTGGGTAATGTCAACGATGGAATTCACCTGGGCAAAGGTCCCGATACCAAAGTAAGCAACAAGGATTCCAAAGAAAGCGAAGGCTATGGCAAGGGGTTTGTACTTTTTCCCCAGACCCAGCTCAATGTAGTACATCGGGCCGCCAGAAATCTGACCTTTGGCGTCGACCGTGCGGTATTTGACAGCAAGAACACCTTCCGCGTATTTTGTTGCCATACCAAAGAAGGCGGCAATCCACATCCAGAAGATGGCTCCCGGACCGCCTGCTTTAACAGCTGTCGCGACACCGACGATATTCCCCGTACCAACGGTGGCTGCAAGGGCTGTACACAGGGCCTTGAAACTGTCAATGTCACCTTCGCCGGCGTTTTCCGCCTTGAAGATGAGTTGCAGGGCCTTGGGCAGGCGGGAAACCTGCAGGAAGCCCAGCCGCAAGGTGAGGAAAATCCCCGTCCCTACAAGCAGGACCAGGAGCGGCGGTCCCCAGACAAAGCTGTCGATGCTGTTCAAAAGTTCAATGTTCATGACTTCCCCTCCAATAAAATAGATAGATGAGTGCAGCCCCCTCCCTTTTTAGGGGAGAGGTTCGAGAAACGCTTCCTTCGTTTCCTTATGTAAAGTAAGTGCTGCCGTATGATAGGTGACAAGGGTGCTGCGATGTCCCACACTGATCAGCGTTGTCCGGGCAAGGCGGGACAGAAGAAGTTCATACATGGCCTTTTCTGTCTCCTCGTCAAGGGCGGATGTTGATTCATCCATGAAGAGCCAAGCTGGTTCATAAATGAGTGCCCTTACAAAGGCAAGGCGCTGCTGTTCGCCCACGGAAAAGACATGGGTCCAATCGGCTTCCTCGTCAAGGTGGTTGGCCAGATAGCCAATCCGGCAATCCTCCATGAGGGCGCGGAGCCTGTCATCAGAGATCTGCCGAGTGCCCGGGTAAACAATAGCTTCCCGAAGCGTTCCCAGCGGCAGATAAGGTCGCTGGGGGATAAACATAAGACGGTTCTGCGGGGCAAGGGTGACCTTTCCCTTGGCAAATGGCCAGATGCCGGCAAGAGCCCTCAGGAAAGTACTCTTGCCGCTGCCGCTCGTGCCACGGATAAGGATATGGGTGCCTGCTTGAACGGTCATTGTCAGGGGCTTTAGGATTGGCGAGCCGCTTGGAAGGTCCACTTCAAACTGATCCAGGACCAACCTTCCTTCGTCCCCTACCGTGCGAGTGACCTGGTTCTGTGTCTTTGTCATCCCTGCAGCCTCCAAATGGGTGCGGAAACTCGTCAAGCGGTCCACAACCGCCTGCCATTCGGCAAGCGTTGCATAGGCATCGACAAAATAGGATAGGGAATCCTGCACGCGTCCAAAAGCAGTCGCGACCTGCATCAGGCCGCCCAAGGTCAGTTCCCGTCTCAGATAGCGCGGGATGGCCACCACAAAAGGAAAGATGATGGCAATCTGGGAATACCCCGAATTAAGCCATACCAACTGTTTTTGCTTTTTGACAATCTTCCAAAAATTTTCCAAAAGGACGCGAAACCGTTCCAGAAAAACACTTTTTTCGTGGGGTTCCCCATGGTAGAAAGCTACACTTTCAGCATTTTCCCTAAGACGCATCATACTGAAGCGGAAATCGGCTTCATAGCGTTGCTGAACAAAATTAAGATTCACCAGCCGGTGACCGACCTTATGGATCAAGAAGGTTCCCAGACCCGCATAGCAGATGGCAACCCAAACCATATATCCGGGGATGGAAATCTCTTTTCCTAGGATTGAAACGGCAAAAGGTCCTGAAAGGTTCCACAAAATTACAATAAAGGAAAGGAGCGTACAGATGGCTTTCATCAGGCCAATGGCAAGACTGAGGGTCCGTGTCACAAAAAGTGACACATCTTCGCTGATGCGCTGGTCGGGATTATCCATATCCTTCCCGAACATTTCGAGCCGGTAATAGGTCTTGGCAGACAGCCACTCCTCCACATACCGTCTTGTCAGCCAGCGGCGCCAGTTCACAATGAGGGTCTGCTGCAGATAATAGGCATAGACAGCAAGGATGATATAGCTAAAAGCAAGGATGGTAAACCGCCAGAGTTGGTGAAAAATCTCATCCACAGCGTAATCCTGGAGCGCCGTATAAAAAGAATTGTTCCATTCATTCAATAGGACAAGAACAAAGACAACGCCCAGATTGAGGACGACGATGGCTAAAAGAAGGCCATAGGCCTTCTTTTTTTCCTCGCTTTTCCAATAGCTTTTCGTAAGGTCCCAAACTTGATGGAGTAGTTTAATAGTTACGTTTGTTTTTTTCACGTGTTCGTCTCCTTACACTATTACGAATATTGGTATTATAATCCTTTAAAATATAAAAATAAAGCCTTTTCTCGAATTATTTTCTTATTATCATAAAAAACGTTTTCCTTTTAAAAAAAGTCCCCTGCTTCCTCAAAGAAAGCAAGGGACAGGACAAACTTATTCGTCATCGACAGAACCCACGGGGATATCCGGATGGAAGATCATTTCAATGACAAGGAAGAGGACCGGTACGAGGAAGATAGAAAGGAGCGTGGAACTCATCATCCCCCCGATGATGGCCGTACCAATGGAGATACGGGACCCGGATCCAGCGCCGGAGGCCCACGCAAGGGGCACAGCACCAATGACCGTTGAGAACGCCGTCATAAGAATCGGGCGCAGACGAACCTTGACCGTATCAATCAGAGCCGGCAGGATAGCACGGCCATTATCGACACGCATCTTTGCGTATTCTACGATCAGGATGGAGTTCTTGGCCGACAGACCAATGAGCACAATCATCCCGATCTGCATGTAGATATCGGCAGACAGTCCACGCAGATACTGGAATCCGACGCAGCCCATGACCGCCGTCGGCACACCAAAGATGATGCCAAGGGGCAGGGACCAGGATTCATAAAGAGCGGACAAGCAAAGGTAAACGAAAATCAGGGACACGGCAAAGATCATGTAGGACGAGGACCCTGCATCTCGTTCGTCACGGCTCTGGTCAACCCATTCATAGGTGTAGCCGCTTGGAAGATTCTGTTTCAGGACTTCATCGATGGCACTCATGGCGTCACCGGTGGAATAACCCGTTGCCGGACTGCCGGCAATCTTAGCGCCGCGGGCGTTATTGAAACGCGTAATAACCGGCGGTGCCTGAATTTCCTGCGAGGTTACGATGGCAGACAGCGGAATCAGGTCACCTGAAGTATTTTTCACAAAGATATTGGAAAGCTGTTTCGTATCGGCACGATATTTCTTATCTGCCTGGATGACGACTTTCCAGGTTTTCCCCAAGAGGTTGAAGTCGTTGACTTCACTGCCGCCGAGGTTTGCCTGAAGGGCCGTTGTTACGTTGGAAACAGGGATATTGAGACTTTCTGCCTTTTCGCGGTCGAGATGGAACTCAATGGATGGCGTGTTATCGGAAAATGTCGTATAGGCCATTCCGACTTCCGGACGCTGGTTAATGAGACCAAGGAGCTTATTAACATCCTGAGTCATTTCGCTGGTGTCCTTACCGACCGTATCCATGATGTAAAGGCTGAGGTTACCCGTATTGCTCATGCCCGGCAGGACAGCCATGTTGAAGGCGCGCACCGTGGCTTCCGGTGCATCGGCACCCATCGCCGCTACCTTATTGATGATTTCCTGGACCGACTGACCGTTCTTGCCTTCACGATCCCCAATGTCATTGAGCTTAACCGGGATGAGGACCCCGTTTGGCTGACGCGTCGAGGACAGGACATCGATACCGATGATCTGCATGACGTGACGGACGCCGGGAATCTCAGCAATCTTGGCTCCGAAGGATTCCGTAAAGGCCATGGACCGGTTCGTAGAAGCAGCCGCTGGCAGAGAAGCCGACACCAGCATGAAGGACTGGTCTTCATCCGGCACGTAAGCCGTCGGGATCATCTTGAAGAAGAACCCAATCAGGCAGAAGACAACGAGCATGCCGGCAAGCCCTACTTTATAATGGCTCAACAGTTTTTTCGAAAGGCCGACATATTTTTCCGTCGCCCATTCAAGGGCGCGGTTAAATACATCAAAGAGTTTCCCAATCGGCCCCGTAGCTTTCTTGAGGTCCTTTTTCGGCTTGATGACAAGCGCGCTGACAGCTGGTGACAAACTCATGGCAACGACAGCGGAAAGGGACAGGGCGACCACGATGGTAAGAGCGAACTGTTTATACAGAACGCCCGTTGCCCCGCCCATAAAGGATACTGGCAGGAATACAGCAAGGAGCACGAAAGCCGTTGCCACAATAGCGCCCGATACGCTGCGCATAGCGGCGAAAGTGGCTTCCTTTGGACTCATGCCCATTTCATCGACGTTATATTCAACGGCTTCGACAACAACGATGGCGTCATCGACGACGATACCAATGGCCAGCACCAAAGCAAACAACGTCAAGGTGTTGATGGTAAAGCCAAAGATATAGAAGGAAGTAAAAGTTCCCAAAAGGGAAACCGGAATGGCAAGGACCGGAATCAGCGTGGCCCGCCAGCTCTGGAGGAAGATCCAGGTAATAAGGACAACAAGGAGCAGGGTTTCAATGAAGGTCACCCCGACTTCCTTCAGGGATTCCTTAACGTATTCCGTATTATCCTGAACGATTTCAATCTTCATGTCCGGTGGGAAGTTCTTTTCCGCTTCCTCAAGGACTTTCTTGATGGCAGCAACCGATTCCAAGGAGTTGGCATCGGAGTTCAGCTGGATGGCGTACTGCATGGCAGGAATCCCATCCAACCGGCCAACAACCCCGTCACTGCGCTTGCCATACTCGACGCGGGCAATGTCACGCAGATGGAGCAGCTGTCCATTGTTGTTTTTTAGAACAATATTGCCAAATTCCTCTTCCGTCTTGAGTCGGCCCTGCAGACGGGCGGAATACTGGAATTCCTGATCGTTTTCTGTAGGACGGGCCCCGATGGAACCAACCGGTGCCTGAATGTTCTGGCTGGTAATGGCCGACTTGACATCGGCGGCCGTAAGGCCATTTTGGGCCATCTTCATCGGATCGAGCCAAACACGCAGGGACAGGTCCGGACCATATTCGTTGACTTCGGAAACCCCATCCACACGTTTCAAGGCATCGACGAACTGCGTCGTGCCATAGTTTTTAAGAAAGAGTTCATCATAAGTCCCATTCGGCGACAACAGGGAGAAATACATGATGGTCTCTTCTGCCTGCTTACTGGTCGTTACGCCATAGCTTGTTACTTCGCTCGGCAAGGACGCATTGGCCTGGGCCACGCGGTTCTGGACCTTGACCATATCCATGTCATCATCCGTACCGAGATCGAACTTGATATCAAGGGTGTAGTTCCCATCGTTATCACTGGTGGAACGCATGTCGACCATGTTGTCAACGCCGTTGACTTCTTTTTCAATTGCCTGGGCAACCGTCTGCTCTACAACCTCAGCGTTGGCACCAACGTAGTTCGTTGATACGGAAATACGGGGGTTGGAAATCTGCGGATACTGGGCAACAGGGAGACTGACGGCGGAAATGGAACCGACAAGGGCGATGATGATGGAGATAACGCAGGCAAAAACAGGATGTTCAATAAAGAATTTTGCCACTTCCTAGACCTCCTTGTCAGCTTGCGCTCCCAGCGCTGGAAGAATCACTCGACGTGTCGAGTTCATCTTCCGTCATGGTTACGGGATCAACCTTACTGTCCTTATTTAGTTTCTGTACGCCTTCAACCACAACAGTTTCCGTACCGTCAAGACCGCTCTTGACGAGCCACAAACGGCCAATGCGGGCGCCAAGTTGGACTTCCTTCATAGAAACGCTGTTGTCAGCATTGACGACATAGACATAATGCTTATAGAGCAGATCCGTAACAGCCCGCTGAGGAACAAGGATGGCTCCAGGTTCCGTCGAACCCACAACGGAAACATTGGCAAACATACCAGGAAGGAGCAGATGATCCGGATTCTGGAAGAGTGCCTTCAAAGTCAAGGTACCCGTTGAATCACTGACGGAACGGTCGACCTGATCGACATATCCCTTATAGGCATAAGTAGATCCATCGGCGAGGGTCAGCGTAATGTCACGCAGCTGATTGCCGTTGTCCGTATTGCCCTTCAACATATCAAGGTAATCACTTTCGGAAACGGAAAAACGCACCCGCATGGGATCGCTGTTGGAAAGGGTCGTAAGGACGGTGGAGTTGGCCGTTACAAATTCCCCTTCAGCCAGTGTATTCGTATCGATTTTCCCTGCAAAGGGAGCTACGATTTTTGTATCGCTGACGTTTACCTGGGAACTTGTCACAAGGGCCTGGTACGCATTGACGCTGGCCTGAGCCTGTTCAAGCGCCGTATTGTACTGGTCTGCTGTCTGTTTGGAAACAGCTCCTTCTTCGTAAAGGCTCTGGTAACGGGCTGCATCACGCTGGGCATTGGCAAGGGAAGCCTGGGCATTGGCTAGATTGGCCTGAGCATTGAGCACATTGGCTTCATAGGCCCGAGGATCGATTTCGTAAAGAAGCTGTCCGGCTTCAACATAATCGCCGCCATTGACATACTTCTTGATAATGGTTCCTGTGACTTTTGACTTAATGGAAACCTGATCCTTTGCTTCAACAAAACCGGTGTACTCATAGGTCAGCGGTGTATCACGCTTGATGGCCTGCATGACCTTGACCTTGACAGCGCCACCAGGAGCGGCTGTTTTCTTGCTGCAGCCGGCAGCTCCCAAGGCAACGAGAAGTGCCAGCCCTAGAGCCATGGCTTTCTTTTTTCCTAGCATTGAAACTCCTCCTAAAATCCTTCCTTGCTGAAGGAAGTGCCCCTAAAGAGGCACTTCCAGCAAGGGAAAGTAAACTGAATCGACAAAAATTCCTATACATTATACCCTATGAAGAGGGTCCCTTCAAATCTCGGATTCTGTTGTTTTTACTTTCCGTTCTTCTTTTTTCTCGGCATTTCTTTCTTTTTCTTCTTTTGACTGGCTAGTCAAAAATTCTTCTTCAAGACGATTCTTGATCATGAAAGGCAATACCTTGTCTTCTTCCAGATCAAATTCCCTGTTGTCGCCATAAAACAGTCCCAACACGGCACCATCATAGTAGAATCCTTTCACGTCTTTTTCCGTGAGGGAAACCCCGGACGCTTGGGCTTCATTGCGAACCATGGTCCAGAACTTGCCCGCAGGCCGGACAAGATCCTTAAGTTCCACCGCTTCCCCGGTCCGCAAATCAAAATTGAAACCTTGGATGATGGGTTCATTCATCTCATGGTCGGAGTAAAGACCCATGACGAGGATACTGGCATAGTTTTTCCCTGCGTACTTCACATCATAGGAAAGATGGAGCCTACTTCCAAAGCTGGCATCGCGGATCTTGCTGCGATAGAACATTTCCATAGCATGGTTCATTTTCCAAGCAAGTTTTGCATCGAACTTTTGGAAATGAGGATAATAGAGATTGCCCACAGGGGTATCAAGAGGCAGAGGGATGATTTCATATCCTGATTTGCCCTTGACGCGGTCACTTGTCTGATAAGCCGGTTTCGTATAGAGCTCGGTCCTGAAGGAAACATCTTGGACCTGCCACGTACCGGCCCGATAAGCCCACAAGGTCCTCACATAGCCAATGGGCGCGGCCTGAACAGCACCAATGACCTTCTGCGTCGTAATGAGGGCATCCACCCCATCGCCATCCGTATCCATGGGAATGAGTTCACTGATGCCCTGAGCGTAAGGCCGCTGACCGGAAGGAAGGACACGGCCCGTTTCATCAAAGACGTTCAGTGTGTGGTAGGCATCTTCATTGCGGGAAAGATCGACGACGACTTCCTGCATCTTCCCGGGCAGATTAGGGAACTGGAGGCGGGCCCGATAACCGTCAAGATAGGTTCCTACAATCTGGACACCCCGGTTATCGGCAGCGGTAAAGATTTCATCCGGTTTCTTCCCGGTAAAATCAAGGATACGGAAATCCACCATACCGCTCGTGCCGCCCGTAGGAGCCGCTACGATGACATTGGGTGCGCCGCTGCCGGTCACATCAGCCAGCATGAGATAGGGATCATAACCGCCTAGGTTTTGGGGCCGGATGAAATATTTCACATCCTTTTTCCCGACTTCCTTGACAACAATATAAAGGTCCCCCATAAAAGAGGATTTTTCAACAACGGGATTGCCTAAAAGATCCACAACCTCTTCCTTCCCATCGCCGTCGACATCTCCAATGGCTTCGCTGATGAGCTGGCCGCGCTGAAGCTTGAGTTCCACTTCACGGACCGCCTTCTTGAAAGGAGGCTTGACAGGCACATTGCTGATGGGAGCTGACAGATTTTTTTGATTGGTCTTTCCCTCTACAGGTGCGGTTCCCTTTTTGGCGGCTTCCTTTTGGCTCCACCCCTCAGCCGCTGTACGGGCGGCTTCCGGAAGAGGTGCTTTTCCTTTAGGAGAGGCTGCTTCCCCCCAAAGGGCGGGCATTCCCAAAAGTCCTGCAAGGACCATGGTAACAAAGGTATGTTTCCTGCAATTCATATCAATAAAACCTCCTCTGCGATGTAGAAGAAAAAGTCAAATTCTTGATGATTGATCTATTATGAACACTTATTTTCTCATTATACTATAGGCCTCACAGAAAAGCACGGGCACGGCCATATTTTTCTTTCTGCAAGGGGGCGTCTGTTTTTTTAAAAAATTCTGTATTTTCCCTTTACAGAAAGTTCCAAGACGCCTATACTTAGAGTCACGTGAGTCCGGAGGACAGTCTCCTCCCCAAAGAAAAGGAAGGTACCTATTATGACCCAGTATGAAGCCATTACGCCTGACATCCTCGATGAACTGAAGGCCATTTCTGGTCACCGTGTCATCGTCGGTGAAGAAATCAATCCTGACTACACACATGATGATATGCCCATCTACGGCCTTGCCATGCCGGAAGTAACCATTGACGTCACGTCAACGGAAGAAGTTTCAGCCATCATGAAAGTCTGTGCCCGCCATCATATCCCCGTCACGGTCCGCGGCGCGGGAACGGGCCTCGTAGGGGGATGCACCCCGGTCCAAGGGGGCGTCGTTTTGTGCACCATTCGCATGAACAAGATCCTTGGTTACGACGAGGAAAACATGAATGTCCGCGTCGAAGCAGGGGTTCTTTTGGCAGACCTTGCCAAGGACGCTGAATCCCGGGGCTTTTTCTATCCGCCCGATCCAGGTGAGAAGTTTGCCACCTTGGGCGGCAACGTATCAACCAACGCCGGCGGGATGCGGGCCGTCAAGTACGGAACGACGCGGGACTACGTAGAAGCCATGACCGTTGTCCTGCCAAGCGGGGAAATCATGCACGTAGGCGCGCCTGTATCCAAATCCTCATCGGGATATAGCCTGCTCCACCTGATGATTGGTTCAGAAGGAACACTGGGCATCATTACGGAACTGACACTGAAACTCATTGCGCCCCCAGCCTGCCACTGTTCCCTTATCGTCCCCTTCGAAAACCTTGCTGACGCCATTGGCTCAGTTCCTGAAATCAAGCACTCGAACCTGAAACCCCAGGCCCTGGAGTTCTTTGAAAAGGAAATGCTTGAAACCACGGAAGCCTACATGGGGACAAGCGTTTTTCCGAAAGTGGTGGAAGGAACCGAAGTCGGCGCCTATCTTCTCATCACCCTTGATGCCGATCACAACGATGAATTGGACCGTCTCGTAGAACAAGCGGCCGAAATGCTCCTGGAAAAAGGCGCTCTTGACGTCCTTGTTGCCGATGTTCCAATGTATCTTGAAAAGACCTGGGCAGCCCGCTCCAGTTTCCTTGAAGGGATTGAATCAATCTATAACCTCATTGATGAATGTGATGTGGTCGTCCCCGTTTCAAAGATTCCGGACTTTACCCTCTACATCCGGGAAATTGCGGAAGGCTTTTCCTTTGACATCCGTATGTTCGGCCATGCCGGCGATGGCAATATCCACGTCTATGCCTGCAAAAAAGGCGCCCGTGAAGACATCCTGCCCTTCAAGGAAGAAACAGAACGTTTCATGCACGCCCTCTACGCCAAAGCGTCCGAATTGGGCGGCCAGATTTCCGGAGAACACGGGATTGGTCTCGGCAAACGGGCTTACCTTGCGGAAAACCTGGGTCCCCTTCCCATTGCCCTTATGCAGGGCATCAAGCTGGTCTTTGATCCAGACCTTATCCTGAACCCCAATAAAGTTTGCTTCTAATCATATAGCAAAAAGGCGAAAGAACCCATCCGGTTCCTTCGCCTTTTTTATTATCCCCAAACCGTCTGGGCAATGTCGCGCACAAGGGCAATCTTCTTCCACTGATCCTCTTCCGTCAGCTTGTTTCCGATTTCCGTCGACGCAAAACCGCATTGGGGGCTTAAGCTGAGCCGGGAAAGCGGAACATACTGGGCCGCTTCCTTGATGCGTTCCCGGATACGTTCCGGATCTTCAAGGTCAGGACGTTTGGTCGTCACAAGGCCCAGGACGACCGTCTTATCTGGTGATACATAACGCAATGGAGCGAACCCACCGGAACGCTCGTCATCAAATTCAAGATAGAGGGTATGAACCTTTTCGCGAGCAAAAAGAAGGGGCGCAATGGGCAGATATCCGCCTCGGGCCGCCCAAGTCGAATGGTAGTTACCGCGGCACACATGGGTCGAGATGACAAGGTCAAAGGGCTGGTCCTCCAGGACTCGGTTATTGATGGTAAGATGACGTTCAGCAATGACCTTAAGATTTTCAGTCCCGCCCTGGCGCTGGGTCCAGTACTTCGTGTCACAGAGCATGGCCCACGTACAATCATCCAGCTGCAGGCAGCGGCAGCCAGCATCATAAAGGTCACGGATCACGGTTCGATAAGCGGCGACAATATCATCGATGAGCGCGTCCTCGTCAGGATAGATTGCTTTTGTGACCGCGGCGTTTTCCTCCCGGTAAAGCTCATCAAGCAAATGCGCCGGAGCAGGGAGAGTTTCCTTTACCACTGTATTTTGATAGGCAAACTGTTGGGTAAAGCGGAAATCATCGACGATGGGATGATGGTCCCCAGAAAGCTTTCCCGTAAGGACTGCTGTATCCCGGCCTGTTTCCTCCCCTTCGAAGAAATAGCCATGGGAAAGGGTTTCCCGCTTGATTCCGCCAAGGCCCCACATAAAATCAAGGTGCCAATATTCGCGGCGAAACTCCCCATCCGTCAGGGTGCGCAGGCCAAGAGCCTTTTCCTTGCTGATGAGTTTGCGTATTTCCTCATCTTCCACGCGGCGCAGGCCAGCCTGACCGAGGGCGCCGGAGCGGAACGCCTCACGTGCCTTTTTGAGGCGTTCCGGACGCAGGAAACTGCCTACAATATCAAAATGAACGGGATTCTGTACAGCCATGATGATTCCCCCTTACGGTGATGATGGAATCCATTCTAACGCAATGCTTTTTATTTGTAAAATAGGCTTTTTATACCATTTCCTATAACTTTAAAGCATAGCAAAAAGACGGTCCCCTTTTGGGTCCCGTCCCTTCCTTTTTTATTATTGTGTCTTTTCGGCAAAGTAATGCGGTGAATCGCCCCACTCGCCAAATCCGACTTTATCCCCAATAGAGGCCACCCGACCGGCAAGGCAGTGCTTACACTGATCCGGGGAATCCTCAACGCAGGGTTTGTTGTCGTAAAGCAGATACTGAGGGCGGAACTTCGGCAGCGTTACAAGCGGCATGAGGATATTGGCTCCTGCCAAAAGCCCCAGTTCCCGTCCCAAGGGATTCAGGGCCTGAAGCGCCGTAGTAGCGGCGATATTGACGTTCTTAAGGTAAAGACGCGTCACGGCAATCATATTAAGACCCAGGATAAAGCGCTGGTTCTGTGCTTCTTTGCTGTCACCGCCGGCTGCAAGGACATGTTTCCCAATCGGTGTATTGTGGTGAACGACATAAGGACCCATACCGATCATATCGATATCCATATGGCGGAAAAATTCGATATCGCAGGCCAGGTCATCCAAGGTCTGCCCCGGCAGCCCCATCATGTCTCCGGTTCCTACCTGGTAGCCAATCTTTTTGAGCGTCTTTAGGCAGTCACGACGCACTTCCCACTTATGGTGCCCATCTTGGGGGTGAAGGGTCCGATATAAGGCAGGATTGCTCGTTTCAATGCGCAGAAGGTAGCGATGGGCCCCCGCTTCAAACCAGCGTCGGTAGGTTTCTTCCGTCTGCTCCCCAACACAAAGCGTAAGGCCCAAGGCACCGCCGCCAATTTTTTTGATATCCAGGATCAGACGTTCCACGTAGGCAATGAATTCCTCGTCCTGACGCTCCCCACTCTGCAGGGTCAGCGATCCGTAACGCTCATCATAAGCCCATTGGGCCATGGCAAGAAGATCTTCATAAGGCGTGTCAAAGCGTTCCACCTCTTCATTATCCCGGCGGATGCCGCAGTATTTGCAATTCTTGATACAGCGATTGGAAAATTCCAAGAGGCCCCGGTAATGGTCAACATTACCAATATATTTGAGTTTTACGGCATAAGCCGCATCATAAAGTTTCTTTCGCTGTCCCGCGTCCGTTGTCCCCAGAAGGGTCACAAGGTCACTATGGGTCAAGGTTTCTTTCTGTAAGATTGCATCAATGGTCACAACGGTTCTCCTATCTTCCATCAAGTGACGTTATTGTATATGGAAAGAGGGCGGCCTGTCAAATGTTGGCCTTGGAAATTGGGCGAATTCAAGGGAAAGGTAAGCCCGTTCTATCATTAAAAAAAATGGAGGAATCAATGGGCTCATGGGCTATCGTACAGTGGACCGTCCCACGTTTGGGGATAGCTTACGCCTGGGCGCTTCCTTTCCTAACCATGTGTCGTCACGTCCAGCCCCCAGTGCCATCTGACTTTTTTTCGAATCAGGAAAATGAACAAAAGAGACTGCGGAAAAATGAATTACTCATTTTTCCGCAGTCTCCCGTACATCAGGCTTCTTCGTCGTGATCTTTGACGAGGCCCTCGGCTTTTTTCTTTTTATAGACAAGATAGTAGGGTGCGATGACAAGGATTCCGCCAAGGCCCCAGACAAGCTGCATCGGTTTGGCATTGGAGAGCATCCAGAGACTCGTTAAAAAGGCAACGACTGGAACAAAGATGCCGCCAGGGATCTTATAGGTCCGTTCCCGGTCCTTCCACTTGCGGCGGAAGACAATGACTGAAAGGACCGTCGGCAGGTACTGGGTAAACCGGCTTACGGCACTGATGGCAGCAAGGGTCGTAAAGCTGCCGCTCCAAGCAAGAAGGATGCTGAGAATGGCAACGACGACGCTTGAAGCCCACGGCGTTCCCCAGCTCGTGCGCCGATTGAGGAAAGCCGGCAGCATGCCGTCTTCAGCAAGGGACGTGCATGCCCGAGGCGCAATAAAGGATTCGGCAAGGTTGATGCCGCCCATGCTAAAGAGTGTTCCAAGCAGGATGAAGTAAGCGCCGACGGGCCCAACGGCGCGGCCAAAGGCGGTCTGGATAGGGGCTTTGTCCACAGCCAGATCCGGTCCCAGGATACCGATGGAAATCCCCACGACGAGCATATAGATGATGGTGACAATGATCATGGTCAGGATGATACCCCGAGGCAAATCCTTTTTAGGATCCTTGAAATCTTCGGCGGCAACTGCAATGGCTTCAAATCCCGTGTACGCAAAAAACATGGTAATGGCGGCATTGGCAAAGGCCCCGTCAGCCATATGGGTCGGAACAAAAGGCGTGAAATTGCTGCCATTGACAAAAAACAGGCCCACAGCAATAAAGACGCATAAAGGAACCAATTTGGATATGGTCATGAGGTTATTGAGGATCTTTGAAATCTTGACCCCTGCAATATTCATGATGGTGAGCCCGCCAATGAGCACGGCAGCAATGAGATTCTTCATGGTGTCGCCGGCAAAAAATGGAAAGGCAGCGCCCAGTGCCGTCGCAAAGCCAACGGCCATAGCCGCCCAGGCAATGATGGTCACAACGAGCTTCAGCACGCCCACCTCATAACCGACAAAATCCCCAAAAGCGGCCTTGGCATAAAGGTACGGGCCCCCATTCCGGGAAAAGAAACCGGCGACTTCCGCAAAGCAAAGGGCAAGGCAGCCAGCAAGGAACGCATCAAAAAGAAGGATCAGGAGGCTTGACGGTCCCATCAGGGCATAGGCCCGGTTTGGCAGGAGAAAGATTCCCGTCCCGATGATGCTGTTGATACCGAGAAGGACAATGCTCCAAAGGCCAAATTTATCTTTTTTATCGGTTCCCATGACGCACCTCCGCTTCCTTGATAAAGTCCACAAATAGGTTCCGTGCAAGCTTACTGTGAATGGACATCATTTCCGGATGGAACTGATAGGCCATAAGATAGCTTTCTCCCGTCCCTTGCAGGGATTCCACGGTGCCATCCTTGGCGCGGGCTGTAACAAGGAGTCCTTGGCCCACTTCGTGAACGGTCTGGTGATGATGGCTGTTCGTAACCCATTCCGTACGGCCGAGAAGAGAAGCCAGCCGGCTTTGAGGATCGATTTCAATGGTATGCGTTGCCGTCGCCGGGTCCTGGTTCTGGGAATGCTTCACAAAGGACTGGGGATCTTTGGAAAGGTCCTGATAAAGCGTCCCGCCGTGCGCCACATTGATGATCTGCAGACCGCGGCAAATCCCGACAACAGGAATTTTCCGTGCTTCCGCCCGCTTCAAAAGCAGCATGTCGAAATGATCTCGTTCCGGCCACACCGCGCCAATCTGCCGACAAGGTTCTTCCCCATAAAGGAGGGGATACACATCGTGTCCGCCCGACAAAAGGAGCCCATCGACGCGGTCCATAAGGGCTTCCACGACATCATCCTCTTCATTGAAGGGAATGATGAGGGGGATACCGCCCGCCTCCGTAACAGAACGGACATAATCATGGTTCACATAGCTTCGATGATAACCGGGGAATTGCCCGCCGCCATCAATCATATGGCTGCCGGAAATCCCAATTAACGGTTTTGCTGTCATAGGAGTTCATCTTCTTTCTATATGTTTTTGTATATTTTTCATTCTAGCACAATGAAATTGTGAAGAAAATGAAAATTTCTCTGTTCAACAAAAATTGTGAAACAAGGTTTCAAAGACAGGTTGCTTCTGTTCTACTTTTTGCGAAAAAGGGCATTGGCATAGCTTACGGCCGCAACGGCATTTCCCGCATAGGCATCCGCGCCCAGTTCTGCCGCATACTCTTCGGTCATAACGGCGCCGCCAACAATGACGCGGCACCCCGGTGCCTTCTCACGAAGCTGTCGGATCGTTTCTGCCATGGAACCCAAGGTCGTTGTCATGAGGGCCGAAAGGCCCACAAGCTTCACATCCCGTTCCAAGGTCTTTTCCACGATGGCCTCCGGCGGCACATCCTTGCCAAGATCAATGACATCATAGCCATAGTTTTCAAGAAGCACCTTGACAATATTTTTCCCAATATCGTGGATATCCCCTTTGACCGTAGCAACAATGACAGGGTCGCCTTTCCCCCTATCCGTACCCTTTTGGAACATTGCTTTCTTGATGATTTCAAAGCCTGCTTTGGCCGCGTCGGCACTCATGAGGAGCTGGGGCAGGAAGAGGGTCTTTTTTTCAAAGGCATCGCCCACGCGGTTAAGGGCTGGAATCATATATTCATTGATGATGGAAAGTGCGTCCCTTCCTTCATCCAAAAGCGCTGCAACCGCCGTCTCAGCCGGTGAGATGAGGCCCTTTTCAATGGCTTCGTCAAGACCATAGCGGCCTTGTTCGCCGCTGTCTTTTGCGGCAGGAACATGGGGTTCCCTTTTTTCTGTTGGCAGATCCGCAAAATAGGAAACATAGGCCTTGCAGCTTGTGTCATACCCACTTAAGGCGCCATAGGCAAGATAGGTTTCCATCATCGGTGCTGAATTAGGATTGATGATGCCTGCCGAAAGGCCCAGCTGCATAGCCGAGGCAAAAAAGGCACTGTTGACAGCGTCCCGATGAGGAAGGCCAAAGGAAATATTCGAGACCCCCATAACCGTCTTAAGTCCTGCCTTTTTGAGAGCCGCGATGATGGAAAGGGCAATCTGGGCATTTTGTCCCCCCGTGCTGATGGTCATGGCAAGGGGATCAAGAAGCAGTGCCTTTTCAGAAAGGCCCGCCTTTTTGGCTCCGTCAATGACGCGGCGTGCACTTTTGAGCCGGCCTTCCAGCGATTCCGCAATCCCGTCATCATCAAGACAAAGTCCAACCAGCATTGCGCCATACTTCTTTGCTAAGGGCAGGACCGACGAAAGGGAACTTGTCTTGCCATTTACAGAATTAAGGAGAGGCCGTCCGTTATAAAGGCGCAGGGCCTGTTCCATGGCTTTGAGATCACTCGTATCAATCTGAAGCGGCAGGGGCGTAATGGACTGGAGTGTCCTCATCGCCTTTTCAAGAAGAGCCGGTTCATCAATACCGGGTACGCCAACGTTGACGTCAAGGACCTGGGCCCCTTTATCGATCTGTTCCAAGGCAAGCTGGCACACATAATCCATGTCCCCGGCCTTAAGGGCCTCTTTGAGCCGTTTTTTCCCCGTCGGATTGATGCGCTCGCCAATGATGACAGGCATGCGGTCAAAACAAACAGGCGCACCATAGCCGGTAATGCATTCTGGGGCCCCGGTCCGTTTTTCCGGAGGCGGCAGCTCGGCGCAGCTTTCTACAAGGGCTTCGATGTGCTGGGGCGTTGTCCCACAGCAGCCGCCCAAAAGGGCTGTCTGGGAAGCAAATTCCAACATGGTTGCGGCAAATTCCTCAGGTCCCACCTCAAACTGTGTGACTCCATCGTGCGTGACAGGAAGACCGGCATTCGGATTGACCACAAGAGGCAGGTCTGTTGCCGCAAGGGCGCGGGGCACAAGGCGGCTGATTTCCTTGGGCCCCAGCCCACAGTTGAAGCCAACAGCCGAAGCCCCTAGGGAAGAAGCGACAATCATGGCCGTTTCCACATCGGCGCCGCTTAAGAGCTTTCCTTCTTCGTCGAACGTAAAGGTCACCACAAAAGGCAGATTAGAATGTTCCTTTACGGCCAGAATTGCCGCTTTGGCCTCATAGGTATCACTCATGGTCTCAATCAGGACAAGGTCAGCACCGGCTTTTTTCCCTGCTTCGACCGCTTCCGCGTAAAGGGACACGGCCTCTTCAAACGGAAGGTCTCCATACGGCTGGAGAAGCTTTCCCGTCGGTCCTAGGTCAAGGGCCACACATCCTCTCTCGCCACAAGCCTGGAAGGCCTTTTGGGCAAGTTTTACCGCTGCCGTAACAAGAGTCGAAACCGCTGGCGTGCCATGGGCCTTTCCAAATTTGAGGCCATTGCAGCCAAATGTATTGGTCTTGATGATTTGGGCCCCTGCCCTGATATAGGCTTCGTGGACGCCTTGGATCACATCAGCATGGCTCAGGTTCCACAGTTCTGGCAGCTCACCCGGCATAAGCCCCGCGCTTTGAAGCATGGTTCCCATGCCGCCATCAAAAAACAAGCGTTCCTTTTCTAACCGTTCTCGAATCTCCATCGTCAAGGTTCCTCTTTCCGGAAAGGACAGTTCAAGGCCATGCAGGCATTGCACGAGCTATGACGAGCATCCGGCTCCTTTCTGGTTTCATTTTGAAGGCCATGATTGATGCCAATCACAGCCGTTACGGACTTAATAGGCGCCATTAAGCCTCCTGCCGTCAACGTAAGGCCAATCTTCTTAGGCAGCTCCAAGAGACGGAAAATCTTTTCCTGATCCGTAAGCGGCCAATCCCCATACCCTGGAGAAAACCGTGACCGGTAGGTAAACTCAGCAGATAACTCCCCTTTCCATTCCTCTTCCAGCTTGTCACAGTAACTTTCAATAAGAGCCGCACCAACGGCTTGGGCCGCGGCTCCATAGGCAATCCGCTGCAGACTGAGGCGTCGGATGCCGATATCAAAGCGGCTGCCCAAGGTGGCCCCAAAAAGAATCACTTCCAGACAGCCCAAAAGGTGGTTGGCAAGCTGGCTGCTTTCAAAGACCGTGCCGCCCTCAAGTTCCACGCGGCCCATCCCGCCGTCACAAGGGGGCGTGACGCGGCAGGAAAGACGCCGTTTCACGGCACGCGGCTGGACTTCGTTGCGAAGGGCGATAAAGGCTTCATCAACCAGGCGCGCAGCTTCCCGATCATCTTTTTGGGCACCAAAATAGCGAACCGCTTCCTTTTCATCAAAGGGAATCTTTACTTGTGCCATCTTGGGCTCCTTACAGTTTGATAACTTCCGAAAGAGTACGGCGGATGCCGCCAATGACTTCCGGTTTATTCATCGTATAGACATGGATATGGTTGAATCCGTTGGCAATCAGGTCCATGATCTGACCCGTCGTATACGCCATCCCCGCCTGACGCAGAGCTTCCGGATGATCACCAAAGCGCTCCACCACGGCCCGCAGCTTGCTGGGAATGGGTGTTCCGCTGAGGGTAAAGATGCGTTCCACCTGCTTTGCGTTCGTGATCGGCATGACGCCGGCCACAACAGGGACACGGACCCCTTTGGCCAGGAGCCGATACATGAAGTTGTAGAACATCTCATTATCAAAGAACATTTGTGTCACGAGAAAATCACAGCCCGCATCTACCTTGCGTTTCATGTTCTCCAAATCCTCATCAAGGGTCCGCGATTCAGGATGTCCCTCAGGATAGGTAGCGCAGCCCACGCAGAAATCCCCCGTTTCCTTGATGAAGCGGACGAGGTCGCTAGCATGAGGGAAGTCCGATTCCGGCAGCTCGTCCATCCCTTGAGGACGATCACCGCGCAGGGCGAGGACATTATCAATGCCGCCGGCTTTCATGTCGCGAAGGACGCGGGCGATGCCATCTTTTTTCGCACCGATACAAGTTAGATGGGCCAAGGCCGGAACCCCGCTCCGCTCGACCTCAGAGGCAATCGCAAGGCTCTTGCCGACTGCGGTGCCGCCGGCGCCATACGTGACACTCATATAGTCCACCCCATCGATGGCAATAGCATGGACAATATCCATGGCATTTTGCAGTTCTGTCCCTTTTTTGGGCGGAAAAAGTTCGCATGATATGGTTACTTTGGGACTATCTAGAAGTTCCTTGATTTTCATGGCTGGGCCCCCTTCTCTTACAATGTCCCTATTGTAATACAAAGGGAAAAGATAGGCAATAAAAAAGAAAAAAGTAACAATATGTCCACGAAAGATTCTATTTTTCTTTTGTGGGAGGAAACAGGAATTGCCAAAGGGCTGCAGCCGCAGCTCGGAGCTGAAATTGAGTGAAGGCGGCGTTTTCCCATACAAGAAAGGCTCCCTGCTCAAGGCGGCTGACACCTCAACGGTTACCCTATTTTGCAGGGCAATGACGCACCAGAGTGGCATAAAAAATCAGTCCCTTCCCCGCAAAGAGGAAAGGACTGATGGTGTTCCGAGAGAGACCCTCCGTCACGGTGATTTTCAGGGCTTGATGCTTTAGTCTTCGTGCAGGCTGTCCATGGGTTCGCCCGTCCTCGTAACTTCGACGGCCTTGGCATAGCTTTCCAGCAGGAGACCATAGTTCGTGAATACGCGGGACCACAATTGAGCCCATTTTTCCTAATCTTCACGGTGCCAAGTAAATTGGAGCTCAGCAATGGCAGAAGACGTATCCATCGGAATAATGCCGGCTTGGACCATACGGGCGAGGGAGATCTCCTCGGCCATCTTGGAATAGGTGCCCGATGCATCAGGCAGGGCAAAGACCTTATAGCCATCATGGACGGCGCTGATTGCCGGGAAAGCAAGGCAGACGCTCGTAACCGTCCCTGCAATGATGAAGGTCTTGCGGCCCATATTTTTGACTTCTTCTACAAAAGCAGGGCGTTCCCGCCACGACAGCAGAAAGCGTCTTTGGGAGCATCATCAACGGATCCATGGCGGTCAACAAGAAGATTGGCTGGTGCAAGAACGATGACTGGTACGAAATGCAGCTCCAGCTCCTGCGCTTTACCATGTATGGGCTCGAGGGCTTAGGGACGCATAAGTAAAAAAGAGGGAAGAAGCAGTGGGGGCAGGTCCCAAGCGTCCGCGGACTGCTGAGACGCAGTAACTATGTTGTCGAGGTCACGTTTCTTGTCGATAGGAAGGCGGATTGTAAGGCAAAAGACCGTACCGCTCCGCCCCAAACCGCCCTTCGGGAGGGGGCGGAACTTAATTCGCCCTCAAACATGTTCCTCGGACTTCTGCTTCGCTCCAAAAGCGTCCTTCGAAACTCCGGGCGAATCTGCTTCGCTACCGCTCATGATGAGACGTCGCTACCGCTCCTCATCCACCACCAAAACCGGGAAATTTTAATGATAAATGCTTATGGAAATTTTCCAGTTTCGGTCCCCCGCCCTGGCGGGGCGGCTCGATTTCAGAGAAATCGAGCTCTAAGGCGAAAAAGCAGGTACTCCCGTGGATTGAAGAAACGTTGCTAAATCTTACAATAGCATTAAATCCTAAGAGTTAAGAAAACAAACTACGTAGAAGTTCAAAAAGCCTCAAACCGAATTCGTGTCTTGATTCGGTTTGAGGCTTTCCCCTTTTTTATTCTTTTTCTTTAGGTTCGATGCAGGATGCATCGAATCGTCGCCGTTAGGTCTTTTGCCTTACGGTCTTTTTTCTATTTACCTTTTTCGAATATGGCTCCAGATTAGCCCAGATGCTAGGAAAAACGCGAAGCGGGCCGACGACGCCGTACAAGAAGCGGGGTACTGCTAAGAGGCTCGCCGCGTTTGACAACGCAGATGGGTCGATATGGGCCATAGGCGAAAAAGGTTTCCTCTGCAATCCGAAAAAATTCCTAGGAGCGGCCCGCCCGACGACGGCATTTTTTTCGGGCGTCTTAGAAATGAGATTATGGTACGTGACTTCTTACGAATCGTCATGCCTTCCTTGCTCTCAAAAGAATCTTTTCTCAAGCAAGGAGGGCACGTATGTATCTGCATCGAATCGGCGCGATTTGTGCGCCGAGTAAAAAACTTACTTACTGAGTCCTACTATCAATTTTTCCAGCACATCCACCATGGTTTCCAAGGATTCCTGAGGAATGAATTCATAACGGCTGTGGAAAAGATAGCCGCCAGTCGAAAGGTTCGGACAAGGCAGTCCTTTATGGCTGAGACGCGCCCCGTCCGTACCGCCGCGGATAGGCTGCACGATGGGTTTTACCCCGCAGGCTTCAAAAGCATGACGAGCTTCATCGACAAGTTCCATATGATTTTCGATGATGGGACGCATATTGGCATAGGAGTCACGGATGGAGACCGTCACGACACCGCTTCCCCATTTTTCGTTCAGCTTCCTGCCAATTTCTTCCACTTTCCTTTTCTGGGCAGCAAATTTTTCAGCGTCATGCTCGCGCAGAAGGTACTTCATTTCGCAGTGCTCGCAGCTGCCTTCGATGGAAGACAGATGGTAAAACCCTTCATACCCTTCAGTATAAACAGGCTGCTCTTTTTCCGGCAGCAAGGACTGGAACTCACAACCCACAGCGGCCGCATTGATCATTTGATTCTTGGCACTTCCCGTATGGACGCTCACGCCCTTGATGGTGATAGTTGCCGTAGCCGCGTTGAAGTTTTCATATTCCAGTTCACCCAAGGCTCCGCCGTCAACAGTATAAGCAATCTGGGCACCAAATTTTTCAAGATCGAAGAACTTCGTACCTTCCCCGACTTCCTCATCCGGCGTAAAACCAATGCGGATCTTTCCGTGTTTAGGAGCATCCGGACGAAGCAGACGCTCCGCAAGGGTCATGATTTCAGCCACACCGGCTTTATCATCAGCCCCCAAAAGTGTCGTTCCATCTGTCACAATGAGCCGTTTTCCCTTGACTTCATTGAGACAGGGAAAAGCGCTTGGCGTCATGACAATATCCTGTTCCTTGTTAAGGACGATATCGCCCCCCTGATAATCTACAAAGGCAGGATGGATTGGACCGCCACTTACAGCATTGCTCGTATCAAGATGGCTGATGAGGCCAATGGTCGGACCCTTATCACGGGTCGCGGGGATGGTCCCCATGACATAGCCATATTCATCTTGGATTACATCCGTAAGACCCATGGCTTTCATTTCTTCCGCGATCTGGGCTCCTAGGACTTTTTGGTTCGGACTGGATGGATACACCTTGGCATCATCTACGGAGGTTGTGTTGACAGCGATGTACTTCAGGAAGCGTTCTGTTGCAGTGGTCATGTTTTTTGTCTCCTTTTCTGCTGTGATGTGAAATCAATTCCCCTCAAATTGGCCCTAGTCAACAATGGAAGTTAGACTTGAGCGTCAAAAAGCGGCAGGTTCTCGAGAGTCACGATGTCCTTGCGGTTCATGGCGTCCCCTTCGGCGAGGATGGCCATGCGCCCAATCACTGTGCCGCCCGCTTTTTCGATAAGTTCTTCCAAGGCCTTGATGGAGCCGCCTGTGCTGATGACATCATCCACAAGGAGGACCTTCCTGCCGCGAACAAGGGCAATATCCTCATCTTGAAGAACGAGTATCTGTTTTCCCTTGGTTGTAATGGAGCGGTCTTCAACAATAATTGGATTTTCCATGTAAGCCTTGACGGACTTTCGGGCAATGGCATAACGCGGCATCCCCATGAGGCGCGCCATTTCGTGAACCAAAGGAATGCCCTTGGTTTCAGCGGTCACCATGATTTCCGTTTCCGGCGGCACGCGTTTGACAAGTGCTGCAGCGGCCTTTTCCACAAGCTCCACATCGCCTAGGATGACAAAGCCCGCAATGGCCAGTTTGTCATTGACATTGAGAATCGGAAGTTTTCTTGTTACACCTGCGACGTGCAGTTCATAAAATCGGTCAGCCATTTGTATGTATGCCCCTTTCATACCAAAAGTGGTTCCTTTTCCCTTCCTTACGGCGGGAAGTGTTCCTTCATCGATTGATCACGCCAGCTGCATTTGGGTTGGTCGCAGGCAGCAGCTTCTTTGCCTGCTGGAAAGATGAGTCTCCAAAGATTGAATGCTTTAAAAACCCGCACGCAAGCCGCCTTCTTTCGCTTTTATTCAGCGTTCGTGCCAAAGGCAGGCGGCACTTTCGCACGCGGAGACAGTCAAGTTATCCACAATAAAAGGTCCCCATTCATGGGCTTTTCCAGCCCAGTGAAGAAAGTTATTCACCAAATCGAAGGTTATCCACAGTCCCTGTGGATAACCTTGTGTATAACCTATGATTGGAAAGACGGAATGGCCTAGCTGCCTTTTCCACCGCTATTCTGGGGGAAAGAAATGGAAAAAAGGCCGCGTCTTTATCCAGGACGGGCCCTCCGTTCGGAATCCCTTACAGGTCTTCCACCATGTGGGGCGGCATGCTCCACTCCACCAAAACGCCCGTATTGACCCAAAGACGGGTCAATACCTGCTGGCAGTCCTTCCAACTGTCTCTGGCAAGGAAGGTCCGCTCTTCGAAATGATAAGTACAGGCGTCAATAGGGACTTCCATCTTATGCGGTGCCGCAAGAAAGTCCATGACTTTCTGCTCGATCTGGGTCTCGCCTTTGATGGTGACCGTAAGTTCCTTGGTTTCTTCGTTATAGTCAAGCGCGCCATAATGGCCGTTATAATTCAAAGTGACACTTTTTATTGCCATACTGTTAAACCATCCTCTTTTCAAGTGATAGCCCCATTATATCATAAAGGATGGACTCGATGCACGGGAAGTTTCTGGGAGACGTACAAAAAAAATCCTGTCCCGATGTCTCAAGAAAAAAGACGCGGGACAGGACGGCAGAAATCGTCAGGATTCCTTATGATAAACCGGTTTCAGGCGCTGGGAAAGGGGCAATTTCTTTTTGGGTGCATGGGCCATGGACCAGGCCATCATGCGTTCCTGGACACTGACCTTTTCCCGGCCATGAGCGTAGACGCGGCGGTAATTGCCGTTTGAAAGCTCCATATGGGCCCCGACATTATCCTTGAGACACAGATCAAGAAAGGCCTTGATCCGTTCAATGTGGGCATGGCGCTCAACAGGGAACATGAGTTCCACACGCTCGCTGAGATTGCGGTGCATCATGTCTGCACTGGAAAGATAGAGTTCTTCCTGACCGTCATTCCAAAAATAATAGGCCCGGTGATGCTCAAGAAAACGGCCAATGATAGAACGGACCGTAATATTTTCCGACAGCCCCTTGATTCCCGGACGAAGGCCACAGATCCCGCGGACAATCAGATCGACTTTGACGCCAGCTTGGGAGGCCTCATAGTATTTTTCGATCATGGGCTGATCGATCAGGGAATTCATCTTGGCAATGAGATAGGCTTCCTTTCCCGCCTTGGCATGAGCAATTTCCCGATCGATCAGTTCGGTCATCCGTTCCCTCAGGCCCAAGGGAGCCATGATGAGCTTGTGGAAGGTGGGCGGCTCGGAATAACCGGAAAGGACATTGAAAAAGGCAGAGGCATCCTGCCCAAATTCATCGTTTGCCGTGAGAAGGCCAAAGTCCGTATAGAGCTTGGCCGTCTTATCGTTGTAGTTTCCCGTCCCCAAATGGACATACCGTTTGATGCCGGTTTCTTCCTTACGCACAATGAGAGTGATCTTGGAATGGGTCTTCAGCCCTACAAGGCCATAGATGACGTGACAGCCGGCGCGTTCCAGACGGCGCGCCCAGACAATATTGTTTTCTTCATCAAAGCGGGCTTTCAGTTCCACCAGGGCCGTCACCTGCTTGCCGTTTTCCGCCGCTTTGGCAAGGGCCGCGACAATGGGTGAATTCCCGCTGACACGGTACAAAGTCTGCTTGATGGCAAGGACCTTGGGATCTTCGGCGGCATCCCGGATGAGATTGACGACAGGATCAAAACTTTCATAAGGGTGATGGAGCAAAATATCATGGTCCCGGATCTGGTCAAAAAGGGAAAGGTCGGGCGTCAGTTCAGCTGGTACTTGGGGCGTATAGGGCTTGAAGCATAGGGACTCCATCCCCTTTTGGCTGATGAAGCCAAAAAGGAAGGTAAGGTCCAGCGGGCCCCGCACTTCGTAGATCTCTTCGTCCACAAGGTCAAGTTCTTGCTTAAGGAAGTCCTGTAGGAAGGAACCCTTTTCCGGATTGATTTCAAGCCGAACGGCACTCCCTCTTTTGCGTTTCTTTAAAGACCGTTCGATTTCCTTCATGAGGTCGTGGGTTTCATCTTCATCAACCTCAAGATCCGAGTCACGAGTAATGCGGAAAGGTACCGCATCAAGGACGCTCAATCCTTTGAAGAGCTCCCCGCAGTGTGCCATGATGAGGTCTTCCAAGAAAACGAAGGATTTTTCATCCCCCGCCCCCTTCACAGGGATGACACGGGGCAAGACGCTCGGCACCTGAATAAAGGCGATCTTACGGATGTCCTTGGCATCCCGCAGTTCAAGGGCGATATTAAGGGACTTATTGGCAAGAAAAGGAAAGGGCCGTGACGCATCAATGGCCATGGGCGTGAGCACCGGAAAGACCATTTCCTTGTAGTACCGTTCAAGGCTTTCCCGCGCCTTTCCCGAAAGATCCTCCACCCGGGAAAAGGAAATGGCATACTTTTCCAGTTCCTTTACAAGGGCAAAGAAATAGCGGTACTTGAGTTTCATTTCACTATGGGCAGCTGCCGCAATAGCCGTAAGCTGCTCCCGCGTGGAAAGTCCGGCAATGTCGGGGCGTTCGATTCCTGATTCCTCGCGGCCCACAAGACCGGCTACACGGACCATGAAAAACTCATCAAGGTTTGAAGCAGAAATGGCCACAAAACGAAGACGTTCCAAAAGAGGCAGGGTCCTGACGCCAGCTTCACGCAGGACGCGGAGGTTAAATTTTAGCCAGCTCAGTTCCCGATTGATATAATATTCTGGCTTCTTGAGATCCATAAGGGTTCCACTCACCTTTCCACTTGTTCCAGGATTGGCGTAAGGCCAAAAACTTCTTCAAAAAATCCGCTCTGTTTTTCAAAGGTCCAGCGCTCGAGGGAAAGATCCTCGCGACTTGTGACAATGACGCGGAATTGATTTTCCTTCATTACGGTCCGGCAGCCTGTGATCTTTTGCTTGCGGCTGACATCAAGGGCATCGGCAAGACGCAGGATGGCTGCCAGTTTAGCCACCGCGGGAGTTGCAGAAATCTCCCGGTCGTAGGCTTCTGGCGACAGGGCGTCAGGCGACGGCAGGGAAAAGAGATAGGATACGGACGCAATGGTCTGCTGCGCGTCGGGCCCAAATCCCAAAAAGTCCGTTGCTTGGATCAGCTCATAATTGTATAGCTTCCCCGCACGCAGGGAAAAGAACTTACCCACACCATGGAGCAGGGCGGCAGCGCGGAGCAGATGGAGGTCAGCCCCGTCGAGGCCCTCGCTTTTGGCGACCGTTTTGAAGATAGCTTCACAAAGATCTGCTACAAGGCCCACATGGACAAGATTGGTTCCAAAACGGCGGGCCACACCTCGGATTTGGCTCATCTGGATGCTCTGCATATACGCCATAAAGGCTGGATCTTTCTGGCGGGCAATATAAAGGGCCCGGATCCCGTCAATGAAACGATTGGTCACGATATAGACAAAAGGCGATCCAGCCGCCCGGATCAGTTCCTCATAAAGGGTTGCCGCCGGAAGGACCAAATCTGCTTCTTCCTCAGATAGGGCATAGACCTTTGTCAGCTGGCGGGGGGAAAGACTTCTAAGGCGCAGGAGGATTTCCTCAAGGTCCCCTGCCCCAACCTTGATAAGGCCCTTTTTGTCCGGCTTTTTTTTCAAGATCCGCGGCAAATAGCTTGATTCAACGCCGCTGATGAACATGCTCTCGACGGGCTTATTTTCCAGTTCCTGCATGACAGGAAAAAGATTGGCCCGAATATACTCCCGCAGGGCCTCCCCAAAATGGATGCTGGACTGTTCATTGCGCGTGAAGTATTCCTTCATACGGATCAGCCCCACATGCAGGTTCTGCTGATATTCCATCTCTCCCCTGCGCACATAGGTAAAGCCCATGGCTCCGCTCGATAGATCCACAAGAAGGTGTCCGCCTTTATGTTCCACCTTTTTCTTATGGGATTCCAAATGGTAGCTGAGGGACGCAATCTTTCGAAAGATTTCCTGGGGCAGGTTGATCACGTCCATGACAAAGCCCGTTTTCACAAGGACCTGATCCAAAAAGAACGTTCGATTCCGGGCTTCCCGCACAGCGGTCGTTGCTTCAAGGACATAGTCCTTGATCCCGTAATCCTTCATGAGACGGCGGAAGCCCTTCAAAATATCAATAAGAGCCCGCATCGTCTCGGTTGAGATACGCCCCGTCTTGAAGGTCTCTTCGCCCAGACGAACAGTCTGACTGGCTTCATCAAGGATGGTCACAGCATAAAGGTCAGTGTACTCAATAAGCTGCATCGTGACCCGCTCCGAGCCTAAATGGATGATGGCAGCCAGCTGTTTTTTCTTTGCCATAGTATGCCTCCCGTCTCAATCTTATGGGTATCGGCGGAAAACCTGTCACACCGCCTGGAAATCGTGTTATACTAACAGTAATCTATCATTTTCTTTTCATTGTAGCACGTTTTCTTCCCTTCATCGAATAATTTACCGATTCTTTACAGGGTACTGCTAGTATAGAGGAAAAGAAAAACAAACTTCCATAGGAGAAACAATATGAAACGAATCGGAATCATAGACGTGGGTTCCAACTCGGCACGGCTTGTCATCATGGAAATCTCAAGCCAAAAAGGGAGCCACCTCGTCTATAACCAGAAAGATCCTTTGCGTCTGGCGCTTAAGACCGATCCCCAGGGATATCTGACGGAAGAGGCCTTCACGAGCACCATCGACTGCATCCGGGGCTTTGCTTCCATGTGCCGTTTCTTCCACGTAACAGATATGGTTGCGGTAGCCACAGCCGCCATCAGGAACGCAAAAAACGGCATGAAACTGACACGGGCCGTCAAGGAAAAAACCGGTGTCGATCTGGATATCATTTCGGGCAAGACGGAAGCCTTTATGAGTTACGTTGGCGTCGTCAATACCATCAATGTAGAAGATGCTGTGATTTTTGACCTAGGAGGCGGTTCGACAGAAGTCATCCTCGTCCGAAAGCGGAAGCTCATTGATTCCGTCAGTCTGCCCATTGGCTGCGTCAACCTGACAAAGCAAAGCCGGCAGGGCTCTATGCGCGGCCGCGAAGACATGAAGACCATGCAGAAGCTCATTGCCGAACAGATGAAAAAAACGCCTTGGCTAACTGGCTGCGGACTGCCCCTTGTCGGCGTAGGTGGTACGGCCCGTTCCATTGGGAAAGTGGAAGAAAAGCGGATCAAGTACTTTACGGCCAAGCTGCATAACTTCCAATTTGATATAGCCGATTTTGCGATTTGGTACAAAGGGCTCCTCTCGACACCGCCGGGGATGCGCCGGCGCATTCCCGGCCTTTCAAGCGACCGGGCAGACGTCATCGTCGCTGGCAGCTCCATCATCAAGGCCCTGGCAGACAAATGCAATTCTAAAAAACTCATCATCTCCGGCTGTGGGCTCCGGGAAGGCCTCTTTTGCGAATACCGGCACCAGCACGAAAACATGCCCCTCATTACGCCTAACATCCTTGAAACGAGCCGCAACGACATGATTCATCAATATGTGCCAGATGAGGAACATGCCCGTCTTGTGGCCCGCTTTGCCCTGCGAATCTTTGATGGCTGGAAGCGCTTTCACAAGCTGCCGGAAAAACGCTGGCGGGATCTTGTGGAAACAGCGGCCCTGCTTCACGATACAGGGATTACCATCAATTACTACAACCACACACGGCACAGCGGCTACATCATTGAAAATGCCCGACTTTTTGGCATGAGCCATATGGACATCGTCTTTGCCTCCATCATTGCCGCATGGCACCACGGGGTAAACCGCTCCTACCTGCGCAACAAACCTTACCGGAAACTGATCACGGATAAGGATATTGAAGACCTGACGCGGGCAGCAGTTATTGTGGCCATCGCCGAAAGCCTGGATCATCCCCACATGGGGGATATCCTCGATGTGGAGGCCCGCGACCTAGATGAAGCGGCCCAGCTCACTCTCATTGCCCGCAAGGATCCCCTCATTGAAATGAAGCAGCTAAACGCCCTGATGAAATGGATCCGCAAAACCTTGGGGACTCCAGTCACTGTCGTTGTCAAACTCCTTCCCAATGGCAGCACCAGAAAGGAGTAAGATGTCATGACCCTCCAGCAGCTGCGCTATATCGTCGCCATTGCCGAAGCAGGTACCTTGAGCGGCGCTGCCAAGGCCCTCTTCATCTCCCAGCCAAGCCTTACGAAAACCGTACAGGAACTGGAAAATGAAATGGGCATCAAGATCTTTGAACGGACCAACAAAGGGGTCCTTCTCTCCCATGATGGAGAAATCTTTTTAGGCTATGCCCGTCAGGTCCTGGAACAAGCCGCACTCCTTGAATCCCACTATAAGACCCAAGCCGGCGGCAAGCAGGAATTTCGTGTTTCGACCCAGCACTACTCCTTTGCGGTCAATGCCTTTGTCGACCTCATCAAGGAATACGGCCGCGACACCTACGATTTTAGTCTTCAGGAAACACAGACCTATGAAATCATCCGTGATGTGGCGGATATGAAAAGTGAAATCGGCATCCTCTATATGAACGACTTCAACCGTTCCGTCCTGGAAAAGCTCTTCAAGACCCACGACCTCGTCTTCCATGAGCTCTTTTCGACATCCCCCCACATCTTCATTTCCAATACCCATCCCCTCCATGATCGAGATAAGGTCTCCATGGAAGAACTGGAACCATATCCCTACCTTTCCTACGTTCAAGGGGACCATAACTCCTTTTATTTTTCGGAAGAGATTTTCAGTACCGTCGTACGAAAAAAGAATATCCGCGTCACTGACCGGGCTACGCTCTTTAACCTGCTGATTGGTCTTGATGGCTATACCGTCTGCAGCGGCGTCATTGATAAACGCCTCAATGGTGAATCCATCATTGCCGTTCCCCTAGATGAGGAAGATACCATCCATATTGGCTATATTACCCACAAAAAGATTCATCTGAGCCGCCTTGGCACAAGCTACATCAATGCTTTGGAGCGTTATATTGCAAGTTTGGAGATTGGGGGAAAAAATAAGTCAGCCCAAGGATTGAGCTGATTGGATGAGGACGGGAGCTGTCAGGCAAAAATGGGAGGGAAGAGCCTCAAAGGCACGGACCCGAACCGGCCCCTCATGGGGGAACGGGGCCGAAATGATTCGCCTGGAAACATGTCCCTGCGCCCTTCCGCTTTCGCTTCAAAGAGGGCTTGGGACCCGGGCAAATGGTCCTCACTGCCGCTTGCAAGGATATGGCGCATAGCTTCTCATCCATCACCAAAGCCGGGAAATTATGTTGATCAATGCTTATGGAAAATTTCTGGTTTCGGCCCCCCGATTTCAAAGAAACCAGTCTCTCACAAAATCAAATAAAAGTTAGAGCCCAAAACCGAACCTGCCTCTACGTCCGGTTTTGGGCTTCTTTTATGTTTTTTCCTTACAATCTTTGCCTCCGTGTTATTTGCCTTATAATCTTTTCCCTTCCGGTATTTTCTTCCATTTGCTTTTTGCAAATTCGGTTCAGATGGGTTCAGATACGAGGAGTCCCCGCTTCCACCGACGACGACAGACCTGAAACGCCAGCAATCCGCTAGCGCAGCGACGCGGGAGCTGTTGCGCGAAGGTTCTCCGAAGCGGCGCCACCAAAAATAAATCGGCGACGCGTGAGTTTCTTTGCGGCCAGAGGCCGGTACGTCTAGGAGGTTGGGTGCGCGAGCAACAAAGTAGATGGGCCCATATGGACTGAAAATTGCAAAAAGCTTCCGCTTTGATAAGCTGGGCGCTGGAAGTGACGACACATGGGTAGGAAAGGAAGCCCCCAGGCGTAAGCGATTCCCCAATCAGTAACGAAACGTCGTACGAATCGACATGCCTCCATTGCTACCTTAAAATGAGAGGTTGAGCAATGGAGGCACGTCATTTTGAAGAATCGGCCCAATTTTGGGGCCGATTCCATATTTACATAAACACAACCGCCAGCGCCGTCGTAACAATCCCGCAGACACAAAGTGAGATGGAGCTCATAGCCCCTTGGATCTTACCAATTTCCAAGGCCTTCATCGTGCCAATGGCATGGCTGCAGGCCCCGATGGCAACGCCTTCAGCAACGGGATCTGTAATCTTGAAATGTTTGGCCAGAAAGGGAGCCAGAACGGCCCCTTCTATCCCCGTAATGACAACAGCAGCTGCCGTAATGCCGGGAATCCCGCCCCCGCTTTCGGAAATTCCCAGCGCAATGGCTGTCGTAACGCTCTTAGGAAGCATGGACGCCGAAAAAATGGAATTGGTCCCAAAAAGATGGCAAAGGGCAACGGCCGCGGCAATGCTGACAAGACTGCCAAAGGCGCAGCCGATGAGGATGGGCAGGAAATGTTCATGCAAAATAGCTTTCTGCCGATAGATCGTAAGAGCAAGCACAGCTGTGGCAGGACCTAGGAGCATGGAAATAAGCGAGCCACCGGTACGAAAATGGTCCAAAGGAATGCCGGTTGCCATGAGAATGAGGACAATCATACAGGAAGACGTCAGCACAGGATTGCAGACGAGCCACCCTGTCTTTTTCTGCAGTTTGACACCAATGATCCAACAGACAAGGATGAGGAAAAGGCCAAGAAAAGGCGTGGCTGTCACGTTTTCAAGCATGACGAACTCCCTTCTTTTCCCTATGGCGCAGCATCAGCTGAACAGTCCACCCCGTCACAAAATAAATCAGCGGCGTTGTCACAAGCGTAATGACCAAAAAGGGCAGCAGATAGTTTTTCAGCGTCTCCACGTATTCCATCGTGCCCACGACGGCCGGTACAAAAAAGATGCCCATATTTTCGATGAAAAAGCGGCTTGCTTTTTCAATCTGATAGGGCTTGATGGCCTTTTGATACAGCAAGGTCATCAGGATGAGCAGACTGATGACGCTGTATGGGACGGCAAAGGGCATGATGGATGCCACTATGACCCCAACGAGACAAACGCCGAAAATCAGCGCAAGTTCCATAACGATGTTCATGAGAAAGTCCCCCTCGATTTTCTTTTCTCTCTAAAAATATGCGATAGATAAAAGTATACCCTATCTGTCACAAGAATAAAAGTGATGGGCCATAATTGATGGGAAAATCGCAAAAATTTCCCTCTTTCGTTTCATAAAAAATGAGCCCCACTTTTCCCAAAGAGCAAGGGGCTCACCTTCACCTAATTGCGGCGCAGCTTCCGCAGCGCCAAAAAATGACTTACAAGATTCCCAGCATCGGTGCCACGGACACAATCGCGATACCGACAATAAGCATAACCATATCAATTTTCAGCATAAAGGACAGATACCGATCATAGGGAATCTGATAGATTTCAAGGGTCCCCATATTGGTCGCACTGGGATAGATTGCACTCGTAAAGTTAAGCCCAATCGTAAAAGCAGCAATCAGCATGACCTGGCCACCAATGGAACCAATGGGAGCACTTTGGAAAAGCGCATAGGCTACGGCACCAAGAATCGGCATAGTAATGCCGGCAACACCGCTTGTCGACTGCATAAAGAACCCAATGCCCACATAAGCAAGGGCGGCTGCAATGGCAAAAGCCCAGCCGGGAACACCTTGAAGGGCATTCTGGATCCAGTACACGAACGTTACGCTCATACCGGCCGTTTTGCTGCCCATGATGACAGAAATCCCGTTTGCCACGGTGAGGACGAGAACAACGCCCAGCATTTCACGGGCACCGGCAACAAATTCGCGAACAAATTCCGGTTCAGGAATCTTGTTGATGGGCCCCAAGAGCAAGGCACCAACAAGGAAGACAAAGGCAAATTCATCAAAGTACCAATCGCCAAATTCCGTATAATGACCCGCGCCAAACAGTTCACCCAGGATAGGGACCTTGGCCAAGCTGCGGAAAGGCAGATTCACCACGTCCTTCATGGTGCTGCCGTCAGCAAACTTGATGGCGTCCCAAGGCATGTACCCGCAGACAAGGGCCAGGATAATGACCACCAGCAGGGTGATGGACCAAGCTTTGCGGCTCGTAAATTCTTCCATTTTGTGATCTTCATCAACAAGGGTCTTGATATCAAGACCGTGGACGATGGATCTTGTTGGATCCCTTTTGACCGTGTCGGCATAGTGGAGCATATAGACGAGCCCCACAACATAAAGGACGAAGAAAATGACAATACGCAGCAGCATGCCGCTGCCCATGGACAGTCCATCGGTTCCAATGGCCCCTACGGCAGCCCCCAAGGAAAAGGGGTTGACAATACTTGCCATATTGCCCGCCGTAGCCCCGACAAAAAGGACACCGATCCCAGTAATGACGTCATACCCGGCAAGTACAAAAAGGGGAACGACGACCATGGAATAAGCCGGGATTTCTTCCCACAGTCCATAGACCGCGCCAAATAAGGCAGAAACAAACATGAGAACGATGATCAGGGCCTTTCCCGTAAACCGTTTGAGGAGCCAGCCAATGGCCGAATTCATGGCTCCGACATGGTTCATGAGGTGCAGGAAGCTTCCCCGGCCATAAGGATGGCAAAGCCAACAGGAGCGGCCTTGACAAAGCCCCGGATCGGCGCCATGAGGATGTCCCACAGGCCCATGGGCTGCAGGCCCTGTCCGGTCACGACTTTGCCTTCGACCATAATGGCGTTGTAAATGATTTCCTTTGTCCCGTTATTTTTAACGACAACGGATTGAGGGACAAACCAAGTCAGGATAGCGACAACGATCAGGACTAAAAATACAATGGAATAAGAGCTCAGCATTTGTTTCTTTTTCTTTGCTTGTACGTCTGACATAAGGACCCTTCTTTCTATTTGTACGGAAACAGGAAGCAAGAGGAGGCATCAGCGGTTGAAATTCACAAAAGTGTGGATGTAGATTTTCATCGCCGTTTTATAATCATCAACAACCATATTTTCATTTGGCATGTGTTCACTTTTTTCAACGCCGGGAAGGATGATGCCGTAGGCCACACAGTTATCCATGGCACGGGCATAGGTGGCGCCGCCGCTGGAAAGGGGTTTATGCTCCGTATCACCCGTCGCTTCAACATAGCTATCCATGAGCTTTTTGATGATAGGCGAATCAAGGGGCAGATAGACCGGTTTCAACCAGTCAAATTCATGATAGGTAAAGCCGTATTCAGCCGCTTTTTGCGTAATGGCTTCAACCGCCTTTTCCTTTGGATAGGTCACGGGAATGCGCATATCGATGGACAGGATTTCTTCTTTTTCCGTAAGTTCAATCTTACCGAGGTTGAATTTGAGCTCACCGGATGCGTCATCCTTGACATCACCAAAAATAGGTTCTGCAAAAAGATGCCCCTCCAGATTGTCCTTCACAAAACGGGCCGCCTTCGTCGGGTATCCCATGGCCTCAAGGGCAAGCAGATAGCGATGGATGGCATTGACACCCTTTTCAGCAAACTGGGCATGCATCCCTTTACCAAGAATGCCCACGGTCTCCCCTTCATCGCGGTATTCATAATGAAGATTCTTCAGGGCCTCTATGAGGGCCTGCGATTTAGGAGCCTTGACATAGCTGGGAACGACGTTATAGGCATCACCGGCCTTAAAGGTGAGACCACTTTCGTTCGGCGCATGGAGTGTATATTCAAGGACCCCTTTTTCAGCATGGATAAGGGGGAAAATGGAATCAGGCGTAAAACCAAAATCCGGTTTTTCCTCTTTTTCCATATAGACCTTGATGCCGCGCCAGAGGTTTTCTTCATCGGTGCCAAAAATAAAGCGCAGACGGTAATTGGGGGTAAATCCTTCGTCAAGAAGAGCTTTAACGGCATAGACAGCAGTCAAGGTTGGGCCTTTATCATCCTGAACGCCGCGGCCATAGGCCTTACCGTCGCGGTAGTTCACTGTAAAGGGATCACTCTTCCAATCATCGATGAGCCCTGGCGGGACCACGTCAAGATGCCCTAAAACACCGATCAGGGTATCGCCTTCACCAATTTCCGCCCATCCATAGTAACCGTCTGGATCGGCATACGTACGATACCCCAGGTCCTTCATAAGGGCCATGGTTTCATCAAGAACCTTCTTGATGGCCGGCACATGGGGATAGTCATCGTCTTCCTTAAGATAGCTCGGGACCGCCACAAGCCGCTCCATAGCCTTTAGAAACTGGGGAAAGTTTTTTTCCATGCGCCCATAATAGCGCGCTTTTTCGTCCGGTGTCATGATTCTGGTTCCTCCTTTTTTCAGGAAAGTCCTGTTTCGTCGAAAAATTCAGCAAACAATTGATAAAATAATCTTTCACCACGATTATATCATAGGGTAAGGGCGTCCATAGAGCGACAAAAAAGGGTTTCCTGCGTAAAAGGAAACCCTTCCTAGGGGAGTACGCGGTTCATGCAGTCCAGCGTCCCTCCCCTCTGGATTATGAAATATCTCAATCGGTTACCTGCGTCTTATGAAGCTTTCGATAAAACGCTTCAAGCCCCCTCTTCTTTGCCCTGTAATAGGGCTTTTTCCACGTTGAAAGGCCCTTTCCGAGAAAAGGCGTATAGACGCCGCCAATCCGCAGCTGGCGCAGGACAATATCCTCATAGGGGACATCGGGATTTTTCAGCATATCATACATGGTCATGAAGGCCGTTGTTCGTCCCTCACCGGCAACGCAGTGAAAATGAAGCCAGGCGTCCTTAGGCAAAGTCTTTACGAAACGGCGGAACCGCTCAATTTCCCCTGCATCAGGCCACAGATGGTCTGTTGCTGTAAAGCGGACATACATCACTCCTTTTTGAGCAGCAAGTTCCGCTTCCGTAAGCACCTGACCCGCCTCCACGGTCATGGTTGAAGCAGACCTTTTATCCGTTTTGAGACGCACAAGGGTCACGTCCTGTCCCTGAAGGGCGTGGATACGCTGCGCTTCATCAGCAAGTACAGCAAAGTGTCCCTTTCCCCTGTTGGCCCAATTCCGTTTCCCATACCAGCTTACGGGCATTCCATTCACAAAGCCATGGCTCTCCTGTCGCAGGTCAACAAGGACAATAGGTCCTTGGGTTCTATTTCGAAGATCTGCAAGGATTGCATCGAGTCCTTTTTCAGAGTACTGGCTGGATCCTGAGATATGGAGCTCAGACAGTCCTTTGCAGCTGGGAATACGGGAAGAAGCTTCCTTTGCGTAGCGAGGAGGGATTGCCCGATAAGCATCATCACAGGTCCTATAATTGCGCGGAAGTCCAGGTGCATTTTCTGCGTCAAGACGCCACAGCGCGCCTTCGTAGGAAAAAGGCGCCTCAAGGGGCACGCTTTTAGGGGCCTCCTTTGCTCTGACGCAAGGAAGAGGCGCTGAAAAAGCAATCAAGGAAGCGCTTAGCATCAGTAAAAAGGGAACCTTTTTCAGCATCTTTCCTCCTATAAAAAACAAACCCCCAACCCGTAACACGAGTTGGGGAATCTTCCAAATTGGTGGAGCATAGGGGGATCGAACCCCTGACCTCAAGATTGCGAACCTTGCGCTCTCCCAGCTGAGCTAATGCCCCAATAGTTAGTATTATAGCCCTTTCCCTAAATTCACGCAAGAGAAAATAGAGGGTTGGATGACAATATTATACGACGTCGTCAGCCTGCTTCGCGTTTTTCCCAGCATCGGGGCCAATCTGGAGCCCTATTTGAAAAAGGAAAATGGAGAAAAGGCCATAACGTCGGCGCCAAACCGTGTCCTTCGGACTGGGCGCCGAATTAAATCCGTCCTTAAACATGTTTTTCGGACTTTCGCTCCGCTCCAAAAGCGACCTTCGAAACCCGGGCGGATATGCCTCGCTTTCGCTCGTAAGGAAACGTCGCTACGCTCCTCATCCACCACCAAAAGGGCACGCTTGCCTCATTTTAATGAGGCAACATGCGGCTTTTGGTCCCCCGCCCTGGTGGAGCGGCTCGACTCTACGAGTCGAGCTCAGAGGCAAAACACAAAGGCGGGCAGTGCTTAAACGAAGGAAATCATTTCTTAATTTCATTGTAATCATAATCATATGGATAGAATGGATAAAGATCCCATCGGATAAATATTCCCCCATATCAGACTAACTACGCTAACGGATTCAACCTACAAAAAGCCCAGAACCGAACTCGTATCTACGTTCTATTCAGGGCTCACGTCACGGTCTTTTTGCCTTGGAGACGGCGAAAGCCGTTCCGCCCCGCCAGGGCGGTAAGCGCATCGCCGATCGATTCGCAAGCTTCCTTGGCGCCTTTGAAAAAGCGAAGCGAGAGATCGTGACAGGCGCTTATCCAGGGAGCGCAGAGCCCTTTTATCCCTTACATCCGCCTAATTAGACTCCGGCGGATGCAAAAGTAACGGATACGTTTTCGTGTATGACGATGTTGCAGACAATCTTTCTTAGCAGGATTGTAACAAGCAGGCTTGTTGGGTGGTGGATGAGGAGGCCGGTTTGTGGCCGACGTTTCCTTACGAACGGCTAGCGAGGAGCATTTTTCGATGGGCCAAAACCGCTGCGTATGGAGCTCTTGCTCCATAGCCGGTTGCAGGACCGTGTTATCGAAAAATTGATTCGGCCCCCTCCGGTCGGGACGCTTTGTGGCCGCGCGTTACTCTCTTTTGCCTTACGGGCTTTTCTTTCATTTGCTTTTTGTGAATTTGGCTCAGACGGGTCCAATTGCGAGGAGCCCCGCTTCCACCGACGACGACGGACCTGAGACGCCAGCAACCAGCTAGCGCAGCGACGCGGGAGCTGTTGCGCGAAAGTTCTCCGAATCGACGACGCGTGAGTTTTCTTGCGGCCAGAGGCCGGTACGTCTAGGAGGTTGGGAGTGTGGGCGACAAAGCAGCTGGGCCCATATGGGCCGAAGATTGCAAAAAGCTTCCGCTTTGATGAGCTGGGCGCGGAAGGTGACGACACGTGGTTAGGAGGGGGAGCGCCCAGGCGTAAGGGATCCCCAAACGTGAGACGGACCCTCCTACGAATCGACATGGCCCCATTGCTTCCATATATTTCAACGAAAGCAATGGGGCCATGTAACTTCATCAAATCAGCCTGATTTTTGGGCTGGCCAAAAACAGTTACGCTTTATCCTGCGCCTCCTGCTGGGCCACCAGGTCCGCCAGCGTCGTACGATCTACGACAGAATCCACGGCTTCCTGGATTTCCTTATACAAATTCAGGGTAATACATTTTTTGGCGCGGGCACAGACTGTATGGCCCGGTTCCAGACAGGCCACAGGGGCAAGGGATCCTTCGACAGCGCGCAGGATCTCTCCCGTCGTATATTCTTCCGGTGCCTTGACAAGCTTATAGCCGCCTTGGGCGCCGCGAGCGCTCTTGACCAGTTTGGCTCTGGAGAGGGCAGTAATGATTTGCTCCAAATATTTCTCGGAGATTTCCTGGCGTTCGGATACACTGCGGATGGGAACAAAGTTTTCCTTGCCATTCATGGCAAGATCCAGCATGAGACGCAGGGCATACCGACCTTTTGTTGAGATCTTCATGACGTGGTTCCTCCAAAAGCATTCTTTCTGACTCTTGCCATACCATTTTACTATAAATTTCAAAAAAAATCCATACTGTTTGATAGGAATTAAAACTGTCAGAAATTCAGCCCTTTTTTGCCATGAATTTCCGGATTTCCGCATATTTTTCCTGTAGGACACGGCGGCTTTCCTCCAAAAAGGCCGTCAGATAAGGAGCCTCGTAAGGAGCCTTAGCCGTTACAAGGTCCGTCCGGAGCGTATCCGTGATTTCCTTTACGGAAAGCGGCGTAAGGGGGGCTTCCTTTGCGTCAAAAAGGGAAGTCAAATGCAGCTGTGAACAAAAGGTCACCCCTAATTTACGCCGTGCCAATTCAAATTGGGTCTCATCATCACTGATGGAAAAAAGTGGGGCCGTAAAGAGGCCTTCCCGTTTAAGGACCTCCGTAACCCGGGAATAAACAGTGCTTCGCTTTTCTTTTCCAAGGATCGTGAGATTCTCAAAATCGTGAAGACTCACCACACTCCCCGGTTGAAGCGTGACTGCCCGTCCTTTTTTGAGATGTCCTTTTACATACTCTCGATTTCCGACAAGGTAAAGTGCCTCCGTCCCGACGGGGATGCGGTGAAACAGCGCCGACTCCGTACAGTCCACACCAAGCAGCACGTCAAGGCGTCCCTCCTCAAGAAGGGGTTCCAGCTCCCTGGTATCCCCGAGCACGGTCTCCACCGTAACGGCGGGATAGGCCTTATGATATCGCTCCAAAAGATCGGGGAGAAAACATTTGGCCCGTGCCGCATTGGTGCCAAGACGCACATGTCCCCGCGTTCCGGCTTCCCGCTCCTTTAAGTGCACCAGGCAGCGGCGTTCGATAAGATCCATTTGCCGTACGGTTTCGTAAAAAATGCGGCCCGATTCGGTGAGTGCAACGCGGGGAGACCGCGTAAAAAGCACGGTTCCAACTTCTTTTTCAAGCTTTTTGATATGTTCACTGAAACTTTGCTGCGTAATGTGGGCAAGGCTGGCCGCCTTGGTAAAATTGAGCGTCTTTGCAGCAAGGAGGAACATTTCATAGGAAGTTTGCATGGACCTCCCCCCTTTCCTTTTTTATTTTATCACAGGTTTTACCCTGTGGTCTATGTAGGAACCTTCTGTTTTACGTAAGCTCCGTTTTCGGCTACACTAAAGATAATCAATCCCGTACCACAAGGAGGAACCAGTTATGACTCTCATCGATCCCAATGCGGAAGCCTATTATATCGGTCTCATGAACGCCGCGGGCTATCGCGACAAGGACCTTAAAAAGCCCATCATCGGCATTGTCAATTCCTGGAACGATGTCAATCCCGGGCACAAACCCTTAAAGGAGCTGGCCCAATATGTTAAAGAAGGCGTTTGGGCCGCTGGCGGCGCGCCGGCTGAATTTACGGTCCCCGCTCCCTGCGACGGCATGGCCCAGCTAAGGGGTATGCAGTATGTACTGGCTTCGCGCGACCTCATTGCGGGCTCCATAGAAACCATGGTACGGGCCCACAATTTTGACGGTCTCGTCTTTTTGTGTGCCTGTGATAAGATTGTCCCTGCAATGCTCATGGCAGCCGCTTCCCTTGACCTGCCGAGCCTCTTTTTGACTCCAGGATCCATGCTCCCTTATGAGGAAAATGGCATCACCTATGCTACACCGGACCTCAAGGAGTCAATTGGAGCCTACAGGGCCGGGAAAATCGATGAAACGACTTTCTCCCGTTTCCGCCAGAATATCTGTGCATCCTGCGGTACCTGCTCCATGTACGGCACGGCAAATACCATGGCCGTCTTTACGGAAGCTATTGGTCTTGCCCCCTTTGGGTCGGCGACAATGCCCTTTTGCGTCTCCCAGAAGGTAAAACAGGCCCGTGATGTGGGAGAACGGATTGTCACTCTCACGCGGGAAAAAATCACAGCCCGCGCTTTCCTTACCAAAAAATCCCTTGAAAACGGTATCCTCCACACGTCGGCAACGGGCGGTTCCAGCAACTTTGCCCTCCACATCATGGCCATTGCCTCCGTCTCCGAGGTTCCCCTTACCTTGGAAGAATTCGATAAGATCCAGGAACAGGTCCCGGTCATCGCGAAATTTAAACCGGCCTCCCAATACAATATGGTTGACTACGGCAAAGCCGGTGGATCCCTAGGAACGCTCAAGACCATTGCACCCTTCCTTCACAAGGATGTGCCTCTTGCCATGGGCGGCACCTTAGGCGAGGCCCTTGATGCCTTTACAGGACCCATTGACCGGAACGTGATCCACGATCTGACAGATCCCCTATTTGAAAAGGGCTGCTACAGCGTGCTTTACGGGAACCTGGCCCCAAAGGGTGCCGTAGTCAAGAAAAGCGGCGTCGACCCTGCCATGTTCGTTCACCGCGGTCCTGCCGTCGTTTTTGATTCCGAAGAAGAAGTGATGGAAACCTTTCTCCATAAGGACATCAAACCGGGGTCCGTACTCGTCATCCGTTATGAAGGGCCCAAAGGCGGACCAGGCATGCGGGAAATGAGCATTCCCGCGGCTATGCTCATCGGCATGGGCCTTCAAAAATCTGTCGCCATGATCACGGACGGCCGTTTTTCCGGTGCCTCCCGCGGGCCCTGCGTCGGACACATTTCACCTGAAGCCTGGGATGACGGGCCCATTGCCTGCGTCAAAAACGGGGATATGATCCACATCGACCTCAACCAGCATCTTCTCGAAGTGGAAATCTCAGATGAAGAACTCCAGCGGCGCAAAAAGGAAATCCAAAAGCCCAATCACCCTGCTTTTGGCGTTATGAAGCGCTACCGCGGCATTGTCAGCGGAGCGGAAAATGGAGCCCTGTGGCTTTACTGATGGACAGACTTGGGGAGTTTGTCCACACTTCCTGCACAAGGTACTTTTTCTGAAGTGCCTTGTGCATTTTTCTATACAAGATTCGACAGCTTCTATCGTCTATCCAGATTTTATATACAACGGTTTCTCGTTTTTGGTGTATAATGGGGCTGTACTATTTTGCGAATTATCGGATTATTTATTGTCTTTTTTCAAAGAGAGGGAAAAAGGCCCTGCATGCATCCATGAGGAGGTGCCCCGTGCCCCTCAAAAGGGAGGTTTATCCTATGACAAGACTGTCCATTGAGACCCCATCCAGTGCCGAAGTGGTCCTGCGCGGGCTCTACCGGGATATAGAGCGGCGCATCAGCGCCAGTTCGCCCGGTCTGTGTCCCATTGATATGTCGCTCAGTTTCCTGCGGCTCTGCCATGCCCAGACCTGCGGGAAATGCGTACCTTGCCGCATTGGACTGGGCCAGCTGGCAACGCTGATTGAATCCGTCATGAACCGCACGGCCACACTTGAAACCATTGACCGCATCGAGCGGACGGCAAAAGTCATTGCAGACTCGGCGGACTGTGCCATTGGCTACGAGGCTGCCGTCATGGTCCTTAAAGGAGTCAAAGGCTTCCGTGACGACTACGAGGAGCACATTCTCCGCGGCCGCTGCATTACGGGACTCACCCATCCGGTTCCCTGCGTCTCTGTCTGCCCAGCCCATGTGGATGTCCCGGGCTATATTGCCCTTATCCGGGAAAAGCGCTATGACGAGGCTGTCGCCCTCATTCGTAAGGATAATCCCTTTCCTGGTGTCTGCGGCTATGTCTGCGAACACCCCTGTGAAATCCACTGCCGGCGCCGCATGGTTGACGATGCCGTCAATATCTGCGGGTTGAAGCGCTTTGCCATTGACCATTCAAAACCCGCGGCACCGCCCAAAAGTGCCAAACCGACGGGACGCACAGTTGCCATCATCGGCGGCGGTCCTGGCGGCCTTACGGCAGCCTACTACCTATCCCTCATGGGACATTCCTGTACCATTTTTGAGCAGCGGCCCCAGCTAGGCGGGATGCTCCGCTATGGCATTCCTGATTACCGCCTGCCGCCGGAAATCCTTGACCGTGACATCAGTCATATCCTTTGGACGGGTATCGATGTCCATACAGGCATCTCCATTGGAAAGGATGTCGGGATCGAAAATATCCAGAAAGATTATGATGCTGTTTACATTGCCATCGGTGCCCACAGCGACAAAAAGCTGCGCATCGAAGGAGAAGATGCCAAAAATGTGATCAGTGCCGTCTCCATGCTGCGCGGCATTGGAGAAAACATCATTCCTGACTTTACGGATAAACGCATCTGCGTCATCGGAGGCGGCAATGTCTCCATGGATGCGACAAGAACGGCCAAACGCCTTGGTGCGGCAAGCGTCATTTGCCTCTACCGGCGCCGTGTCGAAGATATGACGGCCTTACCCGAAGAAATCAGTGCTGCCATGGCAGAAGGCTGTGAAATCCGTCCCCTTGAAGCGCCTGACCACATCGAAAAGGATGGGGATGGCAAAGTGGCAGCCCTATGGACCCGTCCCCAGATCATCGGGAAATACGGTCACGATGGCCGGCCCCGTCCGGGAAACGCGGCGACGGACCTCACGCGCATTCCCTGCGACTACGTCATCGTTGCCATTGGTCAGTCCATCGTCACAAAACCCTTTGAACAAATTGGCGTGGCAACAGATCACGGTGCCATCAAGGCCGAACGGTCAAGCGCCGTACCAGGCCTCAATAATATCTTTGCCGGCGGCGACGCTGTTTCTGGACCGGCTACGGTCATCCGAGCCATTGCCGCGGGAAAAGTCGCGGCAGCCAATATCGACGCATTTCTCGGCTTTGACCACAAGATTTCGGTCGATATCGAGATTCCGCCGGCCCACTTTACAAACACGCCGCCCTGCGGACGCATCAATCTCAAGTATCACGGAAGACCTGACTGTTCCGGTGACTTCAGCCTGCCTGTAGAAGGTATGACGGCCGAAGAAGCCCGTCAGGAAGCAAGCCGCTGCCTGCGCTGTGATCACTTTGGCTTTGGCAGCTTCAAAGGAGGGAGACAAACCGAATGGTAACACTCACCATTGACAATCAAACCGTCCGCGTTGCGGAAGGAACGACCATCCTTGAAGCAGCCAAATCAGCAGGAATCATCATCCCCCATCTGTGCTACCTCAAGGAGCTCAACGAAATTGCCGCCTGCCGCGTCTGTTCCGTTGAAGTAGAAGGGGAAACGGCTATGGTTACGGCCTGCAACAGTTCTGTTGTCGAGGGCATGGTCGTCCATACCAATTCGCCGCGGGCCCGGGAAACACGCCGCATCAATGTGGAGCTCATCTTAAGCCAGCATGACTGTCTGTGCGCCACCTGTGTAAGAAGCGGCAGCTGCCAACTCCAGCGTCTGGCAAACTCCCTTGGCATCATTTCCCTTCCCTACGAACGGGAACTGCCTAAAGGCGCGCGAGGAGCCTGGACCACAACCTACCCTCTCTACCGAGATTATCAAAAATGCATCAAATGTATGCGCTGCATCCAGGTCTGTGACAAGATGCAGACCGTCCATATTTGGGACGTTGATGGCACCGGATCAAGGACCACGGTCGATGTATCCCATAACCGCGTCATCAAGGACTCGGACTGTACCCTCTGCGGGCAGTGCATCACCCACTGCCCTACGGCAGGCCTTCGGGAACGGGATGACACGGATAAAGTCTACAGTGCCCTTGCCAATCCTGAGCTCATTCCCATTGTCCAAATCGCGCCGGCGGTCCGCACAGCCCTATGTGAAGCCTACGGAGTTTCCCCCCAGGAAGCACCGATGGGAAAACTGGCCGCTGCCCTGCGCCGTATGGGCTTTCGCTATGTTTATGATACGTGCTTTGGGGCCGACCTTACCATCATGGAAGAAGCCAACGAATTTCTCGAGAAATTTAAGAACGGTAAGACAAAGAAATTCCCCCTATTTACAAGCTGCTGCCCCGGCTGGGTGCGCTTTCTCAAAGGAAAGTTCCCGGAACTGACAGACCGCCTGTCAACCTCCAAGTCCCCGCAGCAGATGTTTGGCGCCATCGCAAAGACCTGGCTTGCAAAAAAACTGGGAACGGAGCCGGAAAAACTCTTTCTCGTTTCCATCATGCCCTGCCTTGCCAAAAAAGCAGAATGCGACCTTCCCACGATGCGGACCCAGCATGGTAAGGACGTGGACTGCGTCCTTACGACACGGGAATTTATCCGTATGCTGAACGCGGATCGCATCTATCCCCACCTGCTCAAGGAAGAACCCCTCGATGATCCCATGGGAACCCATACAGGGGCTGGCACCATCTTCGGTGTGACAGGCGGCGTCATGGAAGCAGCCCTGCGGACAGCCTATTATGAAGTCACAGGAAAAGATCCCGATCCGGACCTGTTTGCCGACATCCGCACCGGTCCGGCCCTCAGGGAAAGGACCTACACCTTGGGCGGTGCCGACGTGCACTGCGCTGTTGTAAGCGGTCTTGGCAACGCGCGGCACCTGTTGGAAGCCATCAAAGCAGGAAAAGTCCATTATGACTTCGTGGAAGTGATGGCCTGTCCCGGCGGCTGCAGCGGCGGCGGTGGCCAGCCGATTTCCATCGATGATGAAGAGCGAGCCGAAGCGCGCGGTCAAAGTCTCTATGCCCTTGACCAAAAAATGGCCCTGCGCCTCAGTCATCGCAATCCTCAAATCGAAGCCCTCTATGCGGAATTTCTCGGCAGCCCCCTCAGTGAAAAAGCAGAGGAACTGCTCCATACCGATCAGGGGGCGTGGGAAGTGACGGAGTGTTATTAATCGGGTCGAAGCAAGAATCACGCCAATCTCCCCAAGAGCATGCTTCCATTGCTTACTTCCGTGTTTTGTGGATGCAATGGAGGCATGCCGAAAGGTAAATGGGAAACCACGAAGACTATAAATAACTGCACTAGACAACTGACTTGCGTCGTCAGTGGAGGCGGAAGCTCCTCGCAATTGGACCCATCTGAACCGGATTTGCTTTTGCAAATTTTGTTCACGTTATAGATATGATTGGCACAGTAGACGTTATCAGCCATAAAATAAGTTTTTTTACGCATCTTAGCATTGGAAGGAGAAACTATGGAGATTTTAGTGACCGGCTTCGATCCTTTTGACGGCGAACCCATCAACCCAGCTTGGGAAGCCGTAAAACGCCTTGATGGAAAAGTGATTGACGGACAGCATCCCGTGCATGCCCTTATGATCCCTACAGTCCGTTATGAGGCGCTTTCGGCCATCAAGCGCGGCATCGGGCGGTTTGATCCCCAGCTCATGATCGCCGTTGGACAGGCGGGGGGACGTATGGCCATTACCCCTGAACGAGTTGCCATCAATTGCGACGACTTCCGCATTCCGGACAATAAAGGCAACCAGCCCATTGACGAAATGATTGTGCCGGACGGCCCGGCAGCTTATTTTTCAACTCTTCCCATCAAGCGCATCGTAATGCGGCTTATGGCAGCGGGAATCCCTGCTCAGGTATCAAACTCGGCTGGAACCTTTGTCTGTAACCATGTCTTTTATGGGCTCATGGATTTCATGAAAAAAGAAGGCAAAGGGCGCCGCGGCGGCTTTATCCATGTGCCGTACCTTCCGAAGCAGGCCGCCCGCCTAAAAAACGAACCCAGTATGAGTCTAGAGATGATTGTGGAAGGGTTAACCCTTGCCATTAAGGCAAGCGTAGAAATAGGAGTCGATGAGAGAATGACAGATGGAGTGGAGTGTTGATTATTTATTCGGTGCACAAATTGCACTGACTAAATAATAGGCAGCACCGTTTCCTTACAAATAGCAGTGACCATTTGCCCCTCCCATAGGGCAGTTTGGATCCAGCGTTACGGTCTTTTCCGCTCTGATTTTTTGCTCGAAACAGCCATTCGGGCCTTCCCCAATAGATTGCTTGACAGCCTCCCGCCTATCACTAAAATTTCTTGATTTTATCCCATTGATTAAAAATTATTACAAAAAGGCTATTCGACTTGTTTTTATCATCTTAAAATGTTACATTAATCTTGTAGCACGGGGTCAAGTCCCCATAGAAAAGCAGACGATGAACCACATCGGTAGCAAGGATAGGTCGGGAGTTGATGATGATGGGAAATAAGACGAAACAGGTGGTACTGACAGTATTTTCAGCAGGGGCCCTGCTTTTGGGAAGTCCCGCTGCGTGTGAGGCCTTATCTCTTGACGGAGTGCCCTTTCCGCAGCAACATGGACCAGTTGTACAACATGCCGTGACACGTCACGATGAGGATCGCTTCATTGGTCGCCTTTCGGCATCGGCGAGGCTCATGGCACAAAGCCCGCTTTTACCAATGACAGCGACCTTGCTTTTCCTCACGGAATCGAATTTGTAAGCTTTTGTACGAGGGCGTTCAAGGAGTTTTCCTTGACGCCTTCTTTGCTTGCATAAAGTCCCCGTTTCGGGTATGATTTACAAAATGATTCTTTTTCTAGGATATTCCCCAAAAGATGCTGAAAGGCACACGGGGGTGAGGCCAATAAGGCCCAAAGGAGCAATGATGACTCAATTCTGCAAACACTGCGGGCATCTCCTGCCCGACGGTGCTAAATTTTGTGACGCCTGCGGTGCATCGACCGAGGAAGCAAAGACGCCTTTTGCGGCAGGCCCCCAATACGAACCGTGGCATGATGCCGCGCTTCAGGATAAGTTCCTAGGTTTTCGGGGACGCCTCAACAGAAAACGCTATTTTCAACGTACCCTCATCCTGGCAGGCCTTCAGGTCCTTTTGGCCTTTTTCTTTAGGCTATTCCAGCCAGACAATCCAAGCAGTGAAGAGCTGCTTCACATGGCCGTCATGGATGCAGGTTTTTCCTTTACCATGGGCGAACTTGCAGCCCGGATCATCGACGCCTTTTTGTCAGTCCTTCAGCTGGGCCTTGCCCTGCGGCGCTTCCATGACCTTGACCGGTCGTGGGGGAGCCTTTTCCTGCTCATGATTCCATTCATCAATCTGTACTTTCTTTTCCTGCTCTTTTGCAAAAAGGGAACGGCTGGCGACAACCGCTTTGGCCCGGATCCCCTCATGAACTAAGGGAGGACCCTCTCATGGCAGAACAACTTGCTAACAACCTGTGGCGCCTGGAAATCCCTCTCGTGGGGAACCCCCTTAAGGCTCTCAATAGCTACCTCATTACAGGAGAGCGCAACCTTCTCATCGATACGGGGTTCAATGAAGAAACATGTCGAAAGGCCATGGTGGAAGAACTGGACGCTATCGGCGTGTACCTTACGCGGACGGATATCTTTTTGACCCACGTCCACAATGACCATACGGGTCAGTCGACGTTCCTGCACCGTGAGGGCTGCAAGATTTACATCAGTCGCATTGACGGCACTATCATGCGCAATCTCAAGGATCCGGCCTTCTGGGACAAGCGCTACGAAAAATGCGTCCAAAATGGCTTTACGAAAGAAGAAACAGATGGACTGCGCCGCGTCAATCCTGCCCAAACGAAAGGACCGGAACCCTTTGACGGCTACACATATCTTGAAGACGGCGACAAACTGCATTATGGCGGTGTGGACCTTGAGGCGATTTGGACGCCAGGCCATACACCAGGACATTTCTGCCTTTACGCGCCGACGGAAGGCTGGCTTTTTTCCGGAGACCACATCCTCTTTACCATTTCCCCTAATATTTGCGACTGGGAAAATGTGGCGGACTCCTTAGGTGCCTATCTCGAGAGTTTGGGAAAAGTGGAGAACCTTGAAGCGCCCCATCCCTTTCCAAGCCATCGCCGCGTCATGGGCACCATAAAAGAACGCGTAAAAGCCCTTCGGGAACACCATGAGCGCCGCATTGCCGAAGCGCTCCGTATCGTAACCGAAAAGCCGGGGCTGACGCCTTATGAAATTGCAGGCCGCATGCAGTGGAAGATCCGATCCCGCAACTGGGAAGAATTTCCCCTCGCCCAAAAATTCTTTGCCGTCGGCGAAACTGTCGCCCACCTGGACTACCTTCGCCTGCGGGGGAAGGTGGTTCGTGAAACGGTGAAGGGGAAGAATCGATATCGAGCCGTGTAACGATCAGCCAACCCAAGGATTATCCTCTTACAAAAGCTAAATAAAAACCAAGAGCCCAAAACCAAACCTGCGTCTGAATTTGGTTTTGGGCTTTTCTTACGATTTTTGCCTTACAATCTTTTGCGTTTCAATCTTTTGCCTCTGTGTTTTTCCCCTCGTGTTTTCGCCTTGGAAACGGCGAATGCCGTTCCGCCTTACCAAAGCGGGGGTATCCACCGAAAAGGCTTGCTTGCGAGCGTGGATGGTGGATGAGGAGGAGCAGTTTGGTGCCGGCGTTCTGGTCTTTCTTCTATTTACATGATTCAAATGGGGCTCAGATTGGTTCAGATGCTAGGAAAAAAGCTGCAGGCTGACGAAGCCGCACACGCATTTTTGTGCTGCTAGGAAGTCTGCGTCTTTTTGACAACGCAGATGGGCCGATATGAGCTTCAGGCGAATCATGTTTCCTCTAAAAAACCGAAAAAATTCCAAGAAGTGGCTCGCCCAAGGGCTCCATTTTTTCGGGCGACTTTAACATGAAATTGTGGTACGTAATCTCTTGCGAATCGCCATGCCTTCCTTGCTCTCAAAAGAATCATTTCTCAAGCAAGGATGGCAAGTAACTGCATTGAATCGGCGCGATTTCTGCGCCGAGTAAAAATAAAAAGGACGCCCAGGCGTAGGCGATCCCCAAACGTGGGACGGTCCATCGTACGATAGGCCATGAGGCCATTGTTTCCACAAAATCTTTTTCAAGCAATGGTCTCACGTACTTCATTAAATCCGCCCGATTTTTGGGCTGAGCAAAAAACTCACTTCACATACCCATCATAAACCCGGCGCGACAAATCCGCCACCGACGCATACGGCGTATAATCCCGCGTAAATACAACGAGGACATAGTCGCCTTTTGCCGTATAGACGATGCCCCCATCGTGGCGCAGGTCGCGCACCTCGCCCGTCTTGTGGGCTACGACCGTGCCTTTGGGGAGCTTATCGGGAAGCATATCCGTATCGACCTGGGCCTTATAGATGGCAAGCATTTGGGCATCAAGGTCCTTACTTACGCATTTTCCCTGATAAAGACGCTTAAAAAGAAGCCCCACGTCCCTTACGGTGGTCATGTTTTCGGCGCCTTTTTTCGCGGCATCAAAATCCATCATCTTGCGGCGGAGCGTCGTATCCTTATAGCCGTGCTCCTTAAGGTAGCGGTTGACGCGGTCCATGCCCAAGCGGTCAATCATGAGGTTTGTCGCCGTATTGTCACTGTGGATGATCATTTCATCCAGGGCTTTTTTTACCGTGACCGTCGTACCCTTGGGCATTCCTTGAAGGACGCCGGATCCAGCAACAACGTTTTTATCCGTTAGGGTAAACGTCTCTGTAAGGCTCAGTTTCCCGTCCCTAATATCCTCATAGGCGGCAGCAAGGATGAAGACCTTGATCATACTGGCTGCCGGTGTCTGTACGCTGTTGCGGTAATATCCCTTTCCCGTTTTAAGGTCGGAGAAATAGACGCCGTAGGGTGCGGCACCTTTGACGGTCTTTGACACAGCTGCAAGGTTTGCCGGCACATTTACCGCCGCCATAACAGGCGTGCTCCACAGGGTGACTGTAAGGAGCGCCGCCCCCATAAGGGCCGCGCCTTTTTTCATCATATCCATCATAAAAATTTCAGTCCTTTCTTTGTAAGCGCCTCCCGCAAGCCCTTCATAAAGGTAGGCCCGGGATCAATCTTTCCATGGTAATAGTTCGGCACGTCTTCGCGCCAAAGGTCCGTCTGTTTCGCCTTATCCTGCTCATAATGACCAAGGACCGTCGTAAGGGTCGGGTACTTATCCTTCAAATAGGAAATGAGAGCAATATTGGCCCTAAGTTGGGCCTCCGTAAGGTCTTCTTTACCCCTGGCGCCGCCCACGTTTTCAATGCCGATGGCGCACCAATTGAGCCCAATGGCATGGCGGGCAAGGGCCGTTTCCGGCATGAGCTGCCAAATGGCCCCATCCCGGCCCACAAGAAACTGGGCCCCCACATTGAGCGTGCCATAGGAAAGCCTTGGATTTTCCTCGGCGTAAAAAAATTGGTATGTTCCCTCTTGGGAATCATTGGCCGTCCAGTGGACGACAACGGCGCGGGGTTTGATGTCCGTCATTTCCCGGCCATAGTGAAGCTTGCTGTAAGCTTTCATGAGTGTGTTGCGTTTGGGTGATTGAGCCACGTACTTTTGGATGATGGCCGGCCGTTCCGCCTTTTTTCCCGGTGCGGAAAAACCGCAGGCGCTCGGCAGCAACAGGGCGCAGCTAAAAAGGATCAAGAGCCGTTTTTTCACGAATGCACGCCCTCTTCGGCAAGGGGATCCGGTCCATAGCGGTTCTCCCCTTCCGTTCCCTTTTCGGCGCAAAGCATAAAGGCAACATAAAGGCCATAAAAGGGAACCCATATAAACGCCACGATCTCCCCTGATTTTCCTAAATCATGGGCACGGCGAATGGCAAGCATGAGAAGGATCATCTGGGGCATGATGAAAAGAGCCATCATCACGAGGCTGTTTACCATCATGAAAAGGACAATAAAAAGAGGCCCGCTCGCTTCCTGCAGCGTCTTGGCAAAATAAAACTGCCCGGCCATATAAAGGGCTACGAAAAGAAATGATAAAGCAAAAACAGAAAGGCTGCGCAGGAGATAGGCCTTGCGGCAGAGCCGTCCTTTTGTTCCCCAATAGTCGGCTTTGAAACGCTCAAAAAACGTTTCTGGCTCCTTTGGTTCCTGATGATTGGAGGCGGCCTCTATCACAGGTGTTCCGCACGCTGGGCAGAACGCGGCGTTTTCGGGAAGAATGCGGCCACAGTGAGCACAATAGTTGGTCATCATATTTTCTCCTTTCAAAAAAGATTCTTTCCTTCAAGATCCTGCGGCTCCAAAAGCTGGAGGCCATGGGCCTTTAAGAGGCGCGCCGTAATGCCAGGCTCCTTTACAAGGGTTTTCGTAAAGGAGCCATCGTAGCGGGATGAAACGCCGCAGCTGGGACTTTTTGCCTGGAGGATAACAAGATCGGCGCCCTCTTTTTGCGCAAGGTGCAGGACTTTTTCAGCCCCTTGATCATAAGCGTCCGTCACATCAAGACCGCTTTGGGTCCTGACGCGGCCATCAGGCTGGATTTCTGCCGGCGGGCGCGGCGTCAACAGTCCGCCCATCACTTCTGGACAGATGGGAATGACGCGGGCATGAGAGGCTTTCAAAAAGGCCTGGACCAACCGGTGGGGCTTACTTTTCCCGTCATAGCGACAGGGCGTTCCCAAAAGACAGGCACTCACAAGGATGGTTTTTTCACTCATGACAGGGCCCCCTTAAAATGCTGCTCTACATTGCGGATGGAATAGATGACCATAGGCACAACAAAGAAAGTCGCTGCAAACCACGCCGCCTGGTCAGCCCAAGTAATGGCATCATAGCCAAAGGAGCCAACAAAAAGGACGGACACGACGGTGCGGGCAATCATCTCAAGGACCCCGCTCATCATGGCCTTGCGGGCATTGCCCAGGCCTTGGATGCTCATGCGGCACACATTCAAGATCCCCAGCACCCACAGACAGTACCCCATGCGGCGCAGGTAAAGGGCGGCAAGGTCCAGTTCGACGGTATTTGCCGCGTCAAGAAAGAGCAGGCACAGGTCCCGGCCCCACAAAATCATGGCAAAAAGGCCAAAAATCGCACCGTAAAGGACGCTGACGATGGTGCCCTTGTAAATGCCCTTGCGGATGCGGTCCGTCTGGCGGGCACCGAAGTTTTGGGCCACAAAAGTGGAAACAGCCGTGGCAAAGGCATCAAAAGGTGCGAGAAGAAAGAGCTTGATCTTTGTTCCTGCCGTAAAGGCCGATACAAACTGCGTTCCCAGGGAATTATTGGCGCTCTGCATGACCATGGAGCCAATGGCCGTAATGGAGTACTGCAGCCCCATGGGAATACCGATGCCCATGAGGTCTCTTCCTTCAAGGAAATCGTAGTGACGGGCCTCTTCTTCGATATGAAGGACATCGTAACGGCGCGCCACCGCATAAAGGCAAAGGAGCGCCGAAAGGGCCTGAGAAAGGACCGTGGCCAAAGCCGCTCCGGCAACCCCCATCCCAACATTGACGATAAAAAGAAAGTCCAGCCCAATATTAAGGATCGACGCCACGGCAAGATAGATAAAAGGCGTCTTGGAGTCGCCAATGGCCCGCATGAGTCCAGCAAGGTAATTATACATGACCGTAAAGGGAATCTCACAGAAGATGATGATGAGATAGACCCATGCATCATGAAAGATTTCTTCCGGCACCTGCAGGAGATGGAGGATGTGATTGCAGAAAACCGTCGTCAAGAGGGTCACAAGGGCGGCAAATAAGGCGGCAAGGATTCCTCCTGCATATTCATAGCGGTGCATGCCGCTGTAATCCTTGGCGCCAAAGCGCTGTCCCACAGGGATGGAAAAGCCCAGACTCATGCCGATGCAAAAACCCATGACGAGGAACTGGATGCTTGTCGACGAGCCTACGGCGGCAAGGGCCTTAGCCCCCAAGGTTTGTCCCACAATGGCCGTATCGACAAGATTATAGGTCTGTTGGAAGAGGTTCCCCATGAGAAGAGGCAGACTGAATTTTACAATAAGAGGCAGGATGGGCCCTTGGGTCATATCCTTAGTGCGGCTTTGTGCCATACAATCACTTCATTTCTTTTTCGTTAGGACCGGTCCGCAATCTTTTGAAGGACCCGTTCCTTTTCGGCCCCCTCATAAAGAACAGGCCGATAGTCATTATAATAAGGTGTCGAGGAAATGCGGCAGGCAATGAGCGTGCCGCCATCAGAACCATGAAGGTACCCATCTTCAAAGGCAAAGCGTTCCTGGTAAATGAGGGCATCTTTGTCACGGGGATTGCTGTTGCCGCCGAAGCAGAAATTTCCCAGACTGTAGATGATGCGCCGCCCTTTATAGGTCTCCGTTCCCTGCACAATGTGGGGATGGGCACCCAGAACCAAATGAGCGCCGTGGTCGATGGCAAGATGGGCAAGATCGCGCTGGTTCTCGTCGGCATAGGGCTCAAGCTCCGTTCCCCAGTGGAAATAGCAGATGATGAGACGGGCGCCCTTTCGCTTCACTTTTTCCAGTTCCGCAATGAGCTGTGTCTCCGCGCCGCCCGTAAGGTCGTTGATACCAATCAGGCCAACGGGAATGCCCTTGATGAGCATGACGGGGCTTTCTTCGTAGCCAAATGGCATGACGCCAGCCTTTCCTAAGGTGCCGAACGTATCCCAATAGCCTTCATTCCCATAGTCATAGCTGTGATTATTGGCAAGGGTCGCTGCTTCGACGCTGCCTTCCGTAAGAACCCGCACATAGTCGGCCTTTCCTTTAAAAGCAAAGGTCTTGTCCTGCCGGTCCGTACTTTCTGTCAGGGCTCCCTCCATATTGACAAGGGTGAGATCATCATGGGCAAAGATTGACGCTACGCCCTTCAAAAAGACCGATGCATCCCCATTGGCCGCGTCATAGGAAGCGGGAAACGTCCCCTCATAGCCAAAGGACTCATCCGTTCCAAGGGTGCAGTCCCCTGCTGCGGAAATGGTAAGGACCGTAACCGTCTTTTGCGGCGGCTCTTCCTTTGGCGGTACCGGTCTTTCCTGTGTTACGACGGCAATCCTTGCAGGAAGTTTCTGCTGCAGTGCATAAGAATCGTGCAGGGGAAGGTCTTCCCTTTGCAACAAGCCAATGGCGATTTCCGCCTCGTGAACCTTGAGGAGCGGCGGCAGCTCCTTTTTAGGTTCTGCCGTGCCGGGTAGGATGACAAAGGCCGTAAAAGCAAAAAGGAGCGCTCCTTGGCGCAGGGGCCAGGGAAAACGCGAATTTTTTTTCAAGAAAGAAAAACAGGGCGGGATGGTCATGATGACTGGCTCCTTTAAACGACAATGGTCAGTACCATTGTACATTATTTCAGGGGAAATTGCGAAGAAAAAGAAGGGGATCGGCTGCCACACAACAAGATATTGAAAAGATGATCCGCTCTCTTACAATCTTTTGCCTCCGTGTTTTTGCCTTACAATCTTTTGCGTTATGATCTTTTGGCTCTGCGTTTTTCCCTTCGTTTTTTCGCCTTGGAAACGGCGAAAGCCGTTCCGCCTTACCAAGGCGAGGTATCTACCGAAAAGGCTTGCTTGCGGGCGTGGGTTGTGGATGAGGAGGGTGGTTTGGCGCCGTGCGCTATGGTCTTTTAAGGCACTCATTGGCACATGTGACGCCGGACCCAAACCGCCCCCTAACGGGGGACGGGTCCAAACTTAATTCGCCCAGGGACATGTTTCTCAGACTTCCGCTATCGCTTTAAAAGCGTCCTTCGAAACTCCGGGCGAATCTGCCTCGCTAACCGCTCGCAGGGATACCTCACTGGCATTCCTCATCCACCACCAAAACGGCCAGCCTTTAATTTTAAATACGTAAGGCTGGCCGTTTCGGTCCCCCGCCTTGGCAAAGGCGGATCGATGCTGCGCATCGAGTTCTAAGGGAAAAGACCGGTCGAAGGACGTTCCAGCAACTGCCATTGTGCTTCCTACGTTTCAAAAAGACCCGCTTCTTACAAAAACCGAATATAAGATAAGAGCCCAAAACCGAACCTATCTCTACGTTCGGTTTTGGGCTTACCTTGTGTTCTTTTGCCTTACAATCTTTTGCGTTATGGTCTTTTGGCTCTGCGTTTTTCCCTTCGTTTTTTCGCCTTGGAAACGGCGAAAGCCGTTCCGCCTTACCAAGACGGGGTATCCACCAAAAAGGCTTGCTTGCGGGCGTGGGTGGTGGATGAGGAGGGCGGTTCTTGCCCGACGTTCCGGTCTTTTCTTCCAAGTGCTTTTTGCGAATTCGGTTCAGATGACGTATCGTCATCCTCCATTACCTCGTTAAGATCAGGAAGCAAACAATGGGGGCACACCCTTATGGAGAATCGGAGCGATGTATGCTCCGCCCTAAAACCCAAGCGCCTCATTCACCAAGATTACCTTGATCCGGCCTTTTTCCTGGGAAAAGCGCGTCACAAGGAGATTGCAGCAAATGGTATCAGGCGACTTGCAGTCGGCACAGGCTCCATTCACCTTGCACGGAGTCTTTCCATTTGGGAAGCGCTGGGCATTGATTGGGGCCGCAACGTTCCTGACCCGATAGACAGCATGTTCCACATCCTTTGTCACCTTGTTCATACCGACAATCATAAGGACCTGCTTCGGACCGTAGGCAATGCAGGAAACGCGGTTCGAATTCCCGTCAAGGTTCACAAGGACGCCATCTTCCGTAATGGCATTCGTACTTGATAGAAAGGTATCGCAGCTGTGGGCTTTCAGCATCATCTCCCGCTTTTCTTCGGGCGTCTTTTTCGTATCCCGGTTATAAACCGTGTACTGCCCCTGGATCAGGGCTTCCTTGAGTCCGATTTCCTCAATGGAATAGGTCCCGCCCCAGCTGACGCTTGAACCTTTGGGAATCAAGTCCAAAGCAAGGCCTAGGGCTTCGTCCTTTGTTTCTACAAAATAGCCTTCCATATTGCGGCTTTGGAGTCCCTTGATCACTTTTTCCGCTACTTTGCGGTTCCGTTCCTTTTCAAATGACAGCATGACCATCTCTCCCCTCTGTGAGTGCTTGTTCTTTCCCTCTTATTATATCACGGAAGAAAAGGCAGCGCCTATTATTTAACGACACTTGGAAGCCACGTAGCAAGTTCTGGAACAAAGCAGAGGAAGAGGATTTCTACCGCCATGGCACCGATATAGGGAATGACGCCGCGGATGATGTCTTCCATGCGGCTCTCGGGACTGACGCCTTTGAGGACAAAAAGATTCATGCCTACGGGCGGCGTGATAAGGGCCATTTCCATGTTGATCTGCATCACGACATTAAACCAAATGGGATCAAAACCCAACTGTTTGATGATGGGGTATAAGATGGGCACCGTGATAAAGATAATGGAGACGGTTTCAAGGATGCAGCCCAAAAAGAGCAGGAGCAGATTGATCAGAATGAAAAAGACCCAGCGGCTCACTTCCACTTCGGCAACCATCATCGTAAGGGCCTGGGGCACCTGCAAAATGGTGAGAACAAAGCCAAAGAGGGACGCACCGATCATGATGGCAAAGATCATGGCCGACGTTCCCACCGTCTCCATGAGAATGCCCGGCAGGTCCTTTACGGAAAGGGTTCGGTAAATCACAAAGGTGATGAAAAGGGCATAGACCGTACCGACAGCGGCTGCTTCCGTCGGCGTAAAGGCCCCCGTATAGATGCCGCCCACAACGATGACAGGAAGGAGCAGTCCCCAAATGGACCCTTTCAGGGCAGCAAAGCGTTCGGAAAGGGGCGCCTTTTTTTCAAGCTTTAAATGACGGGAGCGGTAGACGACGATAAAAATGAAAAAGACCGTCATGAGCACGCCGGGAAGGACACCACTCATAAAAAGCTGGCCAATGGATTCACCCGTAATGGACCCATAAAGGATCATGGGAATGGACGGCGGAATGAGGATACCCAGCGTTCCGCCGCCGGCCACGGCGCCCAGTACAACGGACCGGTCATAGCCCCGTTTCAGCATTTCCGGAATGGCAATGGCTCCGACTGTGACCGCGCAGGCCACACTGGAACCTGTAATCGCGGCAAAGATGCCGCAGGCGACAATCGTCGCAATGCCAAGGCCGCCGGGCAGATGCCGCAGCCACTTATTGCCCAGGTCAAAAAGGTCTTCCCCGACCTTTCCCTTGAGCAAAATGGCGCTCATGAGGATGTAAAGCGGCACGGCGCAGAGGACAAAATCATCGAGAGCCTTATAGGCCAGGATGGGAATTTGCTCCAGGGCGCCGTCACCGGGCATAAAAAGCACCATGCCCAAAAGACCCGACGCACCCAAGGAAAAGGCCACAGGAACGCCAATGGCAAGAAGCACCAGTAAGGCAAAGGTAAAGATGACAATCATGCGGCCTTTCCTCCTTTCTCGTTACGGTAGGCCAGAACGGATTCGCCAAAGAGGCGGACAAACTGCAGGAACAGGACCCCGATCCCAATGGGCATGGACAGCTGGGGAATCCACAAGGGCATGCGCAGCGTACTTGCCGCCACCATGTCAAGGTCATAGGATGTATAGACCATTTGGGCCGATGTATAGCAGAAAATGACTGTAAAAATCATGCAGATGATAGAGACGGCCATGCGCAGGACTTCATTTGTCTTTTGAGGCAAATGGGAAATCATCATATCAACATGGATATGGCGACCCCGGGCCATAGCTTCCCCCATGCCTAAAAATCCCGCCATGAGGATGCAGTAGGTAGATAGCTCCGTGGCCCATTCCGTCGGTTCATTGAAAAGCCCGCGAGATACGACTTCATAAAAAATCGAGAAAACAGGGACAAAGAGCAGGATGCCCGCAAGGACGGCCGTAAAATTTGTCACTTTTTCAAGGATCCTGTTATAGACAGCAAATATAGATTGCATGGACTTCGCCCCTCCCTTCCTTAGACTTTTACGGCCATATCAAGGACCGTTTTGCCAATCGAACCCGTATGATTCAGGAACGTATCCCAAACGGACTTTGTCGCCTTGCGCCAAGCAATCAGTTCATCTTCAGGGACTACGTAGATTTCCATGCCTTTGGCCTTGAGATCCGCCAGGCCCTTTTCATCCATGGCCTTCGCATTTTTTCGGGTCTCTTCTTGCACTTCCTTCGCCGCTTCCATAAAGGCCTCCTGCTGCTCCTTACTCATCTTGGCAAAGGAGCGGTCGTTCATGGCGAGAATGAATTCCGGCGATGCATGGTTCGTCACGGTGAGATACTTGGCCACTTCGTAGATTTTGCGGTCCCGCATGGCGCTCGTGCCGGAACTTTGTCCATCAATGGTGCCGCGCTGCATAGCCATATAGACTTCTGCAGAACCCATGGTCACGGGCGATGCGCCGAGGGCCTTGATGGTTTCCGACGCAATTTCGCTGTAACCACGGATCTTCAGGCCCTCAAAATCTTGAGGCTTTTGGATAGGCTTCTTGTTATTGGCAAACTGGACAAAACCGTAGTCCGCCCAATAGACGACCTTGACATGCTTTTTCGCCAGTTCATCAGCAAGGGTCCTGCCCATGCCTCCATCGATGGCCTGATCGATTTTTTCGTAGCTAGGGAATACAAAGGGCACATCAAAGACTTCCATAGCAGGCACCACCGTCGCCCAGCGCCCCACCGTATTAAGGCCCATATCGACACCGCCTGTCATGATGGCATCGTTCATGCTCTTGTCGTTATAGAGCTGCCCTGCCGGATAGGCCGTAATCGTCACCTCGCCATGGGTCTTTTCCTTCACCTTCTGGATAAAGGATTCGACACCCTTTGCCAGGGGATGGTCCGCTGGCAGATGATAGGCAAGCTTGTACTCGATCTTGCCGCCTTGACCGCTTGTGGCTGCTTCCTTTTTGCCGCACCCCGCAAAGGCTGTCATCAGGACCGCCAGACAGGCTGCCGTCATCACTTTCATCATCTTCCTCGTTTTCATCGTTTTCCTCCTTGTTCCACACTGGCAAGGCCGCTGTATACTGTATCCATAGTTGCAACATAAAAATAACCCCTGCTGGATCTTCTCCAGCAGGGGCGTTGGTTCGCGGTACCACCCTACCATTGTACTCTTGGCCTTATAACGCATCCATAGCGCCTTACCCTAGGGGACGCGGCCCTTCAGATAAGGGGTTTACAGGTGAGAAGCATGCCCTATCCGCACTGCCTCGCATCACCCGGCAGCTCTCTTAGCTTCATCGTTCATGCTATTCCTGATCATTACCTTTTGCTTGTAAAAATTGTATTGACGCAAGTATACCACAGAATTGAAATGTGTCAACAAAATATTTTATATTTTCTCTATCCGATAGTATTTTGTAAACTTGCTAACAACATAGCTTAATTTTGTCTTTTTAAAACGAACATTCCCGAAAGAAAAGCAAAATGGTTCCGAGAGGATAAAAGGTCCCTCTTTCTATGCTATAATGGGAAAAATCCATCACGATAGGAGTGGGTTCCTTCATGATCAGTTTTCTCCTCTTCCTGATCCAGTTTGCCATCGACTACGTCATGCTCGTCGTGCATCTATATTTCATTATCCAGGCTCTTGTCATTTTTACGCCCTCCACATGGTTCCGCCCCCTGCACACAGGTGGCCTCACCAGTCAGGATGTGACCTTGCTTCTTGCCCTCTGCCTCATCATTCCTGCCCTTTTGAGCCGTTTTTCCTTTTTCCAGTCCATCCTTCTCCATGTAAACGGCGCGCGCAGAGCCAAAGGCGATGATCTTGCCTACATCGAAGCCTGCCTTGACCCAGTGCTCCAAAAAGCGGGCCTTCGGCGCAGTGACTTTACGCTCTATATCCAAGACACGGCAGAGCTCAACGCCTATGCTTTTGGCGACCATCATATCGTCGTCTTTAAGGGGCTTCTTGACCAGCTTCCCATGGACGAGGTGAGCGGTGTCCTCGCCCATGAATTGGGTCACCTCCATTATCACCATACGCAGTGGCTGCTCTTAAGCTACGGCATGAATCTTCCCATTACCTTCGTCAGTGGCATCTACCGGGCCATCGTCTTTATGCTCCGCATCTTTCTCATCATCCCCATCTTGGGCCTACTCATTTCCCTCATGGTCTTTTTCTGCAACTTGTGGATCCAGGCCTTGAGCTTTACCATGAATTTCCCGCTCCACCTGCTCCGGCTTGTCAAAGCAAGGCAGGACGAATATGCCGCCGACAGGTACGCCTTTGAAATCGGCTACGGCGTCGAGCTCCATAACGCCCTCTTTGACATATCGGGCGGCGGTGCTGACGACTCCGGATTTTTTGGCCGCCTATGGTCCGATCACCCTGTGACACGAAAGCGGCTCGAAAAACTAAGGGAACTTGTGACCCAGGTAGAAGGCAGGGACGCAGAGCAAGCGGAATAAGGCTGCCCCTCGGCCACGCCAGACCGAATCCATAAAAAAATGCAAAACACGGCCCAAGGAGCGCGATTCATGCACTCCTTGGGCCGTGTTTTGCATTTTGAAGAAACCCACACAGGACGAGTTTCCCGTCATGAGCGAGCCGCCTATGCCGGTCATGCTCATGACAGCGGCACCGCCTCCTCACTGCAAGGCGAAAGGCTTTCTCAATCAAGCACCAATAACAGCGCCATCTTGAAAGGGCCCTGTGCCGTAACCGCATGACGGCCGCCTTTATCAAAAACGAAGCTTTCACCAGCAGAAATGAGATGGTCCGTTCCTTCATAGGTGATGACAGCTTTCCCTTCAAGGGCCATGACAAGGGCCTTTCCGGGAGCCGCGTGTTCCGTAAGGCCCGTCCCTTCACCAAAGCCCATGAGAGCCAGTTTCATATGGGGCGACGAAACAACGTCACGATTGACAATCTTTCTCGCTTCTGTCGGGACAAGGTCCTTGAATACAAATAATTGACCAGCCTCAAGATTCATGATGAGATCCTCCTTTGTCGATAGTTCGGTATAAATCGCACCGCCTTCTGTGTGGACGCCAAAAGCAACACCAAGAGGAACAATGAGACTATTCCCTTGGGAAAGGAAAAACGCGGTGCGGCCCGCTTGGACCGTCATGGCCCCATCAAGTACCGTCAGGAGCTTAGGATAGGCATAGGTCTCTGGACTGATATCCGTACGGGGCGCAAGGGAAAACGCGTGAAAGGCAGCTGAAGGTCCCATAAGAAGCTGCTGCGAAACCGTGCAGCCTGGGACATAAGCATTTTCTTTTACAATGGAAAAAGGCGTATGAACGGCTTTCATAGTCGGGTCCTCCTTTCGTTACTTGTAGTATAGGGAAAACGGTCAGGTGATTCTGTTGGTAAAACAACAAAAATAAAGAAAGTTCCCCTTTCGTCCCCTCTTCGAGGCATCAGGCAAGATTCCCCGTTCTTTGTCCCTCACCGCTCCCAACACGTTCAGCATCGCTCCCAATCCCCATTTGCCCATCCCCTGACTTTCCGGTACAATAAGGGAAAGGAATGATTCGGCAGCCTGAGGGGCAGGATGCCGCAGAAAAGGAGATGCCTTATGCTTAACTATCTTGTTTTTATTGCGACTGCACTCATCGGGTTCCTGCTCCGCCAACTTGAGATCCCAATCCCCTACATGCTGGGCGGGATTCTTGCTGCCTTTTGCTGTAAAACCTTTTATAGACCAACATTTTCTGGGTCCCTCTCCCTTCGCAACGCCATGCTGGGCATAGCGGGGTACGGCATTGGGGCCCACTGCACATCAGGCACCATCATGCGCATGGGCGCAGAACTGCCCGGCGTCCTGGGGGCCTCTCTCAGCACGCTTTTTGTTTCCGTCTGTGTTGCCATCTACATGGCCCGCCACACCTTTGCCAATCTGCTGAGCAGTGTCATGGGCTGCCTGCCTGGCGGCTTGACGCAGATGACGCTCCTTATGGAAGAATACCATGATGCCGACGAAAACGTCGTCGTCGTTTCCCAATGCCTGCGCCTTTTCGTCGTTGAAGTGAGCGTTCCTTTCCTTGCCATCAACCTATTTGGCGGGATCCTGACCAAGACCGCCGCGCCGAACCTTTTGGCAGGCCTTGTCACAGACGGGATGAAGCTCTTTCACCCGGGCTGGCTCATCGTTTTTCCCCTTGCCGTAATGGGGCAGCTTTTTGCCCGCAAGGTCCATCTGCCCACGGGGAACCTTTTAGGGCCCATCCTCTTTACCGCTTTTTATGCCACACTCTGGGGTCCGATTCCTTCTGTTCCTCCCGCCGTCATGGCTTTTGCCCAAATGAGCATTGGCATCTATATTGGAACCATGCTTGACCGGGATAAACTGCTGCGAACCAAGCGCCTTGTTCCCAATGTCCTTGTTGGCTCCCTGCTCATGGTCGGAACCAGCGCGGTCGTAGCCGTCATTATCGGAAAAGCTTACGGCTATTCTCCGATTGGCGCTTTCCTTGCCGTAGCTCCCGGTGGTATTGCTGAAATGTGTCTAGCCGGCATGGAAATGAGCCAGGATGTTGCCATGATCCTCACCTACCAGCTGATCCGTGTTCTCATGCTGAACTTTGCCGTGCCCTTTGCCATTAAACGCTTTTTCCCCAAAGAAAGCCTGTAAGCGGAAGGATTGGTGAAAAGCTGCCAATGGTCAAAAGCATATGGGAACCGGTGAAAGACAAAATAACGCCTTTCCCGCTCTTTTTTCTTGATTACCGTAACGTTTCTTTTCAAAAATCAAATCAATTATCCATAATTTAAAACAACTATTTTAATTTCAGTAAAATTTGAATTTTACCGTCGTCGTCCATATACCGCATGATTACAAGGATTTCAGCCATTTCATAAGGTTTTTCTTATTATTTATATTTAAAACTTGTTATTTGAGAGTCCACCTAATCTATGATAGGATTCAATTGTGAAGGATTTGAGAACAGTATCACCTTCACTTGGCTGCGGGGTCGCCCGCGCCCCTTTTTGCGAATGTGAAACGGCGCCACGCCTTTCCCTTGGGCCCACTGTCATCGGACCGCCATTTTATTTTTTACGGGTCCTGACGAAAGCGCGTGACAAATGGACAGCTGTCCCCTGCCCCTTCACATCCCAAAAGCCATTCAAGTTTCGAAAGGAGTCCAATCATGAGCGACGAAAAAAAGAAAAGTTTCACCCCCTTCGGCCTTAGTTGGCCCCTCTGCCTCGGCTTCATCATCATTGTGGCCGCAGGTGTTATGACCGGTTCCCTAAGCACTGATCTTGCTGGTGGTTTTGCCTTCATGCTGGCCCTCGGTATTATCTGCAACGAAATCGGTGAACGCATCCCCTTCTGGAATTCCTATATCGGCGGCGGTCTCGTTCTGACCTTCCTCGTTTCGGCTTATCTGTTTACAAATAAGATGGTTCCTGCCAAATATGCCAAAGCCGTTGGCATGGTCATGGATCAAGCTGACTTCCTGAGCTTCTTCATTGTCTTCCTGATCTGTGGTTCCATTCTTGGTCTGGAAAAGAAACTCCTGCTGAAATCCTTCGCTGGGTATCTGCCTGCCATCTTTGGCGGCCTCATCGGCGCGGCCGTGCTCGGGGTTGCCGGCGGCCTCGTCTTTGGCATTGCCCCGGATATGATCCTTCTGAACTATGTCCTTCCCATCATGGGCGGCGGCAACGGTGCCGGTGCTGTACCGCTTTCCCAGATCTATGAGACCGTAACGGGCGACAAAGCAGCCAACTACTACACCTTCGCCATTACGATCCTGACCATTGCGAACATCTTCGCCATCTTGACGGCGGCTATCCTGAACCAGATCGGTCATAAGCATCCGCAGCTCACCGGCGACGGCAACACCCTGATCCGTACCGGCCTTGATATCGAAGCGGAAAAGAACGATGCCATTCCTTCCATCAAGGAAATGGGCGGTGCCTTCTTCATGGGGGTTGGCTTCTATGCAGCCGGCCGTCTCATGGGTAAAGCCATCCTGCCGAAAGTCTTCGGTGTTGCCATTCATCCCTTTGCTTGGATGATCATCATCGTTACCATTGCAGCCATGACGGGAATTGTCCCGAACGCAACAAAAGCAGCAGCTAAACGTCTGCAGTCCTTCATGAGCTCCTGCCTCGTTCTCATCATCATGGTCGGCGTTGGTGCCGATACGGACCTGAACCAGCTGATTGATGCCATCAACCTCAGCAACGTCGTCATCGCCTTCCTGATTGTTGTCGGCGCCATCATCGGTTCCGCAATCGTCGGTCAGCTCGTTGGCTTCTATCCCATCGACTCTGCCATCACCGCTGGTCTTTGCATGGCAAACCGCGGCGGTTCCGGCGACCTTGCTGTACTGGGTGCTTCCCATCGTATGGGCCTCATCGCCTATGCCCAGCTGTCCAGCCGTCTGGGCGGCGGTATCGTCCTGATCATCGGATCCATCCTCTTTGGTGCCCTCATTAAATAAGAACCTGTCAAAAACTTCCTGCTTCCTTGAGGCGGGAAGTTTTTTTCTCAAGGAAAGCAGATCCATAACACCGCGGATTACAAAAATCCATTAAAAAAAGCAGTCCCCCTTTTTAGGGGAGGTCAAGGCCCCTTGACACATCAATCCTTGAACCAATAGGCTGTAGATAAAGACCATTCATCGCTCGAAGGAGGTTTTTCTATGAAAAATGCAGTCGGCCGTGAAATTCCAGATGAAATCCTTGCACGAACCGGCAAAGAAGTCTTTAAAGGCAGTTTCCATAACGACCAAAAAGTGTATCGGCGCGCGGCCAATCAATCCCGCGCCCATATAGTGCCAACCCGCAGCAAGGTCCTTTCCTCCATCAAGGACGCCCTCATTGCCGGCGGGGTTCATGACGGCATGACCTTTGGCTTCCACCATCATTTCCGCGAAGGGGACTATATCGTGAACCTCGTCATGGAAGCTGTCCATGAGATGGGCATCAAGGACATCACCATCTGTGCCAGCTCCCTAGGAAAAGCTCATGATCCCATCGTCCCCTATATTGAAGACGGAACGATCACGGGCATTGAGTCTTCCGGTGTACGCGGCAAGATTGGCGAAGCCATTTCCACAGGCAAACTGAAGAAACTCGCCATCATGCGCAGCCACGGCGGCCGTGTCCGGGCCATCGAATCAGGGGAAACACACATTGATATGGCCTTCATCGGCGCCCCCACCTGTGACCCTATGGGAAACTGCCGTGCCGTCGGCGGGAAAAGTGACTGCGGCGTCCTGAGCTATTCCATGGTCGATGCCCAGTATGCAGACTATGTCGTCGCCATTACGGACACCCTGGTCCCCTTTCCCAATATTCCGGCATCCATCTCCATGACAGACGTGGATGCTGTCGTTGTGGTCGATGCCATTGGCGACCCGGTTAAGATTGCCACAGGGCCAGCCAAACCGACAACGGATATGCGTAAGCTCCTCATGGCCCGCTATACGACAGAATTTCTCATCCACACCCCCTACTACAAAGAAGGCTTCTCATACCAAACAGGTGCGGGCGGCGCTTCCCTTGCCTCGACGGGTATTCTTGCCGAACATATGAGAAAGGACGGCATCCATATGGGCCTTGCCCTCGGCGGCATCACAAAGACCATGTGCGACATGATGGACGAAGGCCTGATTGACCGTATCGTTGATGCCCAAGTCTTTGATACAGGGGCCATTGAAAGCATCAAGAATCATCCAGGCCGACATATTGAGATCTCAACCAGTGAATACGCAGACCCCTTCAACAAAGCTTCCTACGTCAATCATCTCGACTTTGTCATCCTCGCATCCTTAGAAGTGGATACCCACTTCAACTGCAACGTTGTCGTTGACTCAAGCGGCATGGTTACAGGCGCCCAGGGCGGGCATCCAGATACAGCGGCAGGGGCCCAATGCACCATCGTCATCGTACCGCTGCTGCAAGGCCGCATTCCTGCCGTGAGGACCGAATGCACCACCATTACCACGCCGGGCGAGACAGTGGACGTTGTCATCACGGACTTTGGCATCGCCATCAATCCCAAGCGTCAGGACCTCATCGACGCCATGAAAGGTGTCGACCTTCCCTTCTGTACCATAGAAGAACTGCGCGACAGGGCCTATGCCATTGCCGGCGTCCCCGATGCCGTCACCTTCAAGGACCGCATCGTAGGAATCATTGAAGCACGGGACGGATCGATCATCGATGTCGTACGAGAGATCGGTGAAGCTAAGAGTTAATCAGTCAAACTCGGGCTGACTAAAAAAGCGCCACAACCGAAGGATCCGGTATGGCGCCGTACGCTATGGTCTTTTAAGGTACTCATTGGCACATGTAACGCCACCGGCCCCAAACTGCCCCCTCATGGGGGAACGGGTCCGAAATGATTCGCCCGGGAACCTGTTTCTCGGACTTTCGCTAACGCTTTAAAAGCGTCCTTCGAAACTCGGGCGAATCTGCCTCGCTAACCGCTTGCAAGGAAACGTCGCTGCGCTTCTCATCCACCACCAAAACCGGGAAATTTTGTTAATCAATGCTTATGGAAAATTCCCGGTTTCGGTCCTCCGCCTTGGCAAAGGCGGATCGATGCGCTATATCGAGTTCTAAGGGAAAAGACCGCATGGCAGGGCTGGATCTGGTTGGAACTATGTGAATCCTTACCATAGAAATTGCTTTTGAACGACAGGAAACGTGTCTTTGACAACAAACTTGGCGCCGGTCTCACGGTCTTTACCCTCCAAGTCTTTTAGATTGATAGCCGCGTCCTTAGCCGCGAGAAAGCCATTCGGGCCTTGCCCGAATAAGACAGCTTGACAGCCTTTTACACGATCCCCCACCGTGAGACGGGTCCTCCTCTGATACGCCATGAGCCCCTTGCTTCGGGTAATCTTTCCTGAAAGCAAGGGGCTCACGTTCTGCATCAAATTTTTGCTAACCGCTTCTGCTTCCCCATCTCCCTCACAAAGAGTCCCCCAATCAGTACATCGGCGGCAAACCAGCTAAGCGGATAGCACCACATGATATTCCGAAAAGTCGGATCCGCCTCATAGACCGTTGCAAGCCACAGCATCCGTGTGCCGACGATGCTGACCAGCATGCCAAGAGCCGGTGCAAGGGAGTTTCCGAAGCCACGCATGGACGCGGCAAGGCTTTCATAGATAGACGAGAGAAAATAAAAGCCGATGATGATATGGACACGCATCATGCCAAGTTCCATGGCATCAGGTTCTAGGCCAAAGACCTCCAAAAAGGGCCGCGCAGCCAAAAAGACAAGCACCGTCAAAAAGCAGGTAAAGCCAAAGTTCAGCGTCAGGCCTTTTTTCACTACGTTCAAACAACGCTTGATATTGCCCGCACCAAAGTTCTGACTGGTAAAAGTCGTCACCGCCTGCCCAAAAGCATTGATAAAAGGATAGGTATTGATTTCAAGGACATAGGCCGCTGCCGAAGCAGCCATGGCAAGAGACCCTTCGCTGTTGATGGCCGACTGGATAACAAGGTTCGAAAAATTAAAGACCATCCCCTGGATACCTGCCGGCACACCAACGCGGAGGATTTCCTTGATGTCCTCCATGCGGACGCGGATGGCACCGGGATAAAAATGGAGCACCCCATGTTCATAACGCAAAAGACGCAGGAGAAGACCCGAACTGATATAGTTTGCGATAGCGGTCACGGTTACAACGCCGGCAAGGCCAAACCCTAAAAAGACAGCCAGCAAATTGCCTGCAATATTGACGATACTTGCCGTTACAAGGGAAAGAAGCGGCGTCCTGACATTGCCATGACTGCGGTAAATGGCCGATAAAAAGTCATAGAGCGTCATCCCTGGCATTCCCAATAGATAAACGCGCAGATATAATTCCGAAGCCTCCCGCACCTCAAGAGGAACCCCCATCCAGCCCATGAGGGGTCCCGCAAAGATTTCGCCCACGACAAGGATAAAAAGCCCCGTGAGTCCGGCCATAAGGACCGTTGTATGAATCGCTTCAGAAGCTTCCTTCAGCCGTCCTCCGCCAAGTTTCCGGGCAATCAGCACATTGGCGCCGAGGGAAATCCCCAGGAAAAGATTAACGAGAACCCCAATGACAGGTGCATTGTTGCCCACCGCGGCAAGGGCCTCCGTCCCAACAAAACGGCCCAAGACCATAATATCTGCAGTATTGAACATCTGCTGCAGGATACCAATCATTGCAACAGGGATTGCAAATTGAAAAATAGGTCCCACAAGGGATCCTTCCAGCATATTGATTTGCGCTCGGCTCATCTAAACCACCCACATTCTCAAAAATTCCTAGTGTGCCTATCTATTATATACCTAAGGGAAATCGGTGCAACTACGATTTTAATGATACTTGGCTTAAGGAAGAATCGAAAAACCGTCCTCTTCCAACTGGAGAGGACGGTTCTTCTTATTCAGTCATCGATGACGGCAACACATTCCACTTCGACGAGACCACCCAGCGGCAGCTTCCCGATTTCCACGCAGGAGCGGGCTGGAAATCCATCCGCAAAGTAGGATTTATAGATTTCATTGACCTTACCAAAATCATTCATATCCTGAAGAAAGATCGTCGTTTTTACAATATCTCCGTAGGAAGCACCCGCTTCCTTTAGGATTGCGCCAAGATTCTTCATGGACGCGTGGGCTTGGGCTTCCAGCGTATCCGGCAGTTTTCCAAGCGCTACATCAATGCCAAGCTGGCCCGATACATAAACCGTATTGCCGGCCTTGATGCCTTGGACGTAAGGCCCTACAGCAGAAGGGGCATTTTTCGTAGAGATAATTTGCTTTTTCATAATACATTAGACTCCTTTATCTTTAAATTAATCATGAGTTTTCTTTATCCTATACCGCCCATTACTCCGCCAACAACCAAAGCAACGAAAGCACTCATACAGTATGCATATTTTCCTAGAGGATAAAACCACGTTCCAATAGCTTTTTCTCGACCTGCATTAACAGCTTCAAGAACAAACTCTTTTCCCCCAACCCAATAAAACATGATGCCTGCCAGCAAGGCCCCCAAAGGACAAATATAGATTGAAACAACATCCATCCATTCAGAAACAATTCCTTGGATCGCTAACGCTGAGCCACAACCAATCACAGCGATTACAATTACCGCACGATTCCTAGAAAAACCAAACTGTTCCTGCAATGTTGCGACAGGAGCTTCATACAGATTAACAAGTGAGCTGACGCCTGCAAATAAAACGCAGATAAAGAAAAGAATAACGACTAATCGTCCTGCAGGCATCCCGTTAAAAACATGAATTAAATGAATAAACATAAGGCCAGGGCCGCCTTCTGAAAGAACTCCACCACTTACAGAAATTGATGGAATAATTACACAAGCTGCCAGCATTGCTGATAAGATATTAAAAAAGCCGACATGTTTAGCTGCCCCGACAACGTCTTCCTTATCGCTCAAATAAGAACCATAGATGACTGTTCCACTGCCCGCTACTGACAAACTAAAGAAAGCCTGCCCAAAAGCGTAAACCCATACTTCTGGATTCTTGATACCTTCAGCAGAAAAGCCAAAAATATATTGATATCCTTCCGCGGCTCCATCTAGAAAAAACACATAACAAAGTAAAAATACGAAAATTCCAAAAAGGGCGGGCATCATAATCTTATTTGCTTTCTCAATACCGCTTGCAATCCCCATAGCCATAATACTAAAAGAGACTACACAGGCTACAATAAGCCAAAAATTATTTCCCATGACGGTAGCTGTACTTTCAAAAGTAGATACAATAACTTTCATATCCTGTTCCATTGCAGTAATTTGACCGTTAAAAGCCATATACGTATATTTGAAAACCCAGCCCACAACACAAGTATAGCCAATAGCAAGCGCCATAGATCCTGCCACGGGGATGAGACCAACCCACTCACCCAATTTTTTCCTACCATTTCTGCGTTCCGTGGCCACTCCAAAGGCTCCTATTGGACCCGCTTTAGCAATCCGGCCGAATGACATCTCCTCAATGACACCTGTCGCTCCAATTAGTACGACAAAAATCAAGAAAGGAAATAAAAATGTCATTCCACCATATTTAGAAACCATAACAGGAAATCTCCATATATTTCCCATTCCAACGGCTGATCCGATACAGGCAAGAATGAATCCCCATTTAGATTCAAATCCATCTCTTTCGTTCTGTAAAGCAACATCTTTTCCCATGTTTTTATCCATGATTGTTCCCTCACTGAAAACACTTTCCAAGAATTTTCACATTACAAGTAACTACCCAGGATTTAAAAAGAGCAGGTTCTCCGATGCACCAAAGAACCTGCTCTTTCTTTTTTGCAAAGAGTAAAGAGACGCTAAACCCGATATTTAGTTATTGCAGGAACATTATTTTTCTGCTTCCGTCGGTGCATACGGTTCCAAGAACGCATGGAAATGACGCATGGGAAGATTGTGCCCCCAAACAATACGCATATTAGGAATACTTGCACGATCTTTATAGAGTTCGGAAACAGCTGCAATCACATAGTCAAGATGTTCCTTGCTTAAACGGTCGCGATCAATGGCAAAACGTACAACATTACAAACCTCAGCTTGCTGTTCCGGCGTCTTAAGATCATATTCCATTGAATAATCACCCAATTCGGAAACACGGATGCCATAGCGCCGAATTAATTCCAAAGAGAATCCTTCTCCAGCAAAAGATTCATGGCTTCTCTTGTGATCAAAGAATTCATCCATATTGATATAGACAGCATGACCACCAGCAGGAAGGACAACTCCTTTAACGCCAGCCTTATAGAATCCCTGAGCCAAATATTCTACTTGCTCAACGCGTTCATGCTGGTATTCAAAATTACATTCTTCATAGAGACCAGTAGCAAGCGCCATAATATCATGACCGGACATACCGCCATAAGAGTCATTACCATAACAGGAAATTTGCTTTACTTTCAAAAGAACGCCAACATCAGTCTTCACAGAACCATCTTCATTAAAGTCGGAGAAATTCTTCCAGAAAAGGCCTTTATCACGGAACGCAAGCATCCCGCCCATATTGGAATGACCGTTTTTCTTAGCAGACATCGTAAAGGCATCGCAGTATTGGAACATTTCCGTTGCAATTTCAGCTATAGATTTATCTGCATACCCAGCTTCATTCATCTTAATGAAATAAGCGTTTTCTGCCCAACGAGCCGTATCAAATACAACAGGGATGTTATACTTATGAGCAACACGGTTGATTTCGCTTAAATTATGCATGGAAACCGGCTGTCCGCAGACAGGATTATTAGTAATACAGCAGAATACAAGAGGTACATTTTCTGGTCCAACAGCTTTAATCAGTTCCTCCAGTTTCGAAATATCCATATTACCCTTAAATGGGTTCTTCTCGTAAGTGCCGCCTTCAGGAACTTCCCACAGAAGCTGTTTATTGTAAAGGTTCCGAGGAATAGAACCCATTTGTTTGATATTTCCCTCAGTTGTATCAAAATGACCATTGGAAGGAATAACAAACTTTTTACCTGGTTCTCTCTTATTGAGGATATTACGAACAATTTCCATCAATACCGATTCAGCAGCACGGCCCTGTTGAATAATAAAGGCATTAGGGCGTTCCATTTGTTTAGCACCGCCGTTGAAAAAACCGCCTTCGTATTCACAAAGATAGAGTTCATCCATCATCTTTTCAACATCACGGCAATCAGTCCGAACAAGATCCAGGGCCTTTTTCCAATTCTTTTCCCCGCCTCTTTCAAAAATATCTCTGAACGTATCAAGCAACACATAATAGCCCGTATTGCGTCCGTATGCTTCATCACCAAGAAACATGGATGCCCACTGGGTGTTTGTCATGGCTGTCGTACCGGAATCAGAGAGCATATCAACAGTCAGCATACCAGAGGGAAATGCAAACTCATTGTAGTGAGTCGCTTTCAAAGCTCTTTCACGTTGTTCTACCGTCACAGAAGGAATGTGCCGAACAGAATAAGTGAAACGATGGGGTGCAGGAACATTCAACGGATACTCTTTCATAATATGACCTCCTAAAATTGGGCATATGCCCTTTGGTGTAAGAGATACCCCGGTTATCAAAAAAAAATGACTAGCGGACAGTATCCGTTTGAGATGATGTAATAATAATTTATTATCATTATCTCTTTTTCAATTAAATTTTATTGCTTTTCTAGCAAATTGTCAATATTTTTCTCATATAATTCTAAATTATTTTATTTTTTTAAAATATTGTTCAATTTGAGAATAAATTTGAGAAATTATAATAACTTATTATTATTTCCTTGTTATTTTTTTGTGCTCCGTGTAGAATAAAAGGGTAAGGAATCATGATGACTTCAAGGGGAAAGGTGGCGTGCATAATGGCACCCGAACAATTAACTCGATTCACTCACTTAGTTGAATTTTTAGGTATGACATTAGGTCCCGATTACGAAATTGTACTCCATGAAATTGATCGGCCTACCCCATGCGTAGTTGCCATAGCAAATGGTCAAATAAGCGGAAGAACAGTGGGTGCACCTCTTACAAATGTTGCACTAGATATTATTGCCAATAAAGCATATGTAGAAGAAAATTGGAAAATGAACTATCGGGGGGTATCTGCAAGCGGTCGTCTTCTGCGCTGTTCGACGTTTTTTATCAAAAACGAACAGAATGAATTAGTTGGACTGCTCTGTATTAATTTTGATGATTCCCGATTTAGGGCCCTATCTTCTAGTGTGTATAGTCTCTGTCACCCTGATAACTACGTAAATGATCAGCCTAGCTTCTTTTCCTTCAAAGAAATTCCGAAAACCATATTAGGACAGAATAATAGCCAGCAACCATCTCTTGCGAGTAACGTTGAAATTATCAGGAATATTGAACTCCCCGTTTCTAATAGTGCTAAGCAGAATATGGAAACTTTCCACAACAGTATAGAAGATACAGCTAAAGCTGCACTAAATGATGCCATGCCAAAAAATGTCGATGCTACTAAACTATCACAAAAAGAGAAAATTCGAATTATTGAGCAGCTTGACGAAAAGGGCATCTTTTTGTTAAAAGGAACTATTCCTCTAGTCGCTTCCACTCTAAAGTGTTCACAAGCAACGATTTATCGTTATTTGTCGAAAATTAGGAGTAAAAATAATTAAAAATCAATATAACAAACGGTGTGAGATTGTTTACTCACACCGTTTGTTATATCGGTGAACTGATACCCTTTTAACCTTCTAACAGTGAAAAATCAGGAGTTATTTTCACCTCATCACCGGAATATATCTGTATAATAAAAAATATCACCTTATCCTTCCTAAAAAGAATAAGGTGATACCAAAATTCTGGTATTATGAGCCAAAAATTCTCGTAAAGATCTGCAGAAACATATAAAAGATCCCGCTTGCAATCATAGGCCCTACCGGTACCCCTTTGAAGAAAATAACGCCGATAATCGTCCCAACTAAAATAGAAACAACAATCTGGGGTTCATTCGTCATGACGTCAACGCCCCATTTTCCCAAGATTGCAACGACGATGCCGACAACAACTGAGGCAATGCCTGCAGGCGATTTAAAGACGTTCAAGATATCATTAATTCCAATTTTCCCTAGTGCAATTGGCGTAATCATGGCTGCAGTTAAAAGAATCATGCCCCAGTTAAGTCCATGACTCCCAAAATAACTAAGACGGCTATCAGATAAAACAGCCCGCATCACAATCAGTGCCAATGCAGATATTGTCACCGTAGAATTATGTGCTACATACCCTAATAATGCAAGTCCAAAAAGAATTAAATATGAACTCATGAATACCTCCTAAAAATATAGTGACCATTCTTAAAGAACGGCCACTATATTGTACCTTATTTATACGATTATCACAAATACAACACATAGCAAAGGAGCGTTGTAACAATCCAGAAAAGTAACATGAGAGGAAGGCCGCAGCGCATATAATCTTTCATGGTGTAGCCACCAGCATCCCATACAAGTAAGTTAGGTCCTGTCCCAAAAGGAGTTGTAAATACACCAGAAGCTGCAACTGAAACGGCCATTGCACCGGCAAGCGGGTTGATACCACCAGCCTGGCAAGCCATGATAGCGATTGGGAGCATTAGAACCGTTGCCGACGAATTCAAAAGGAACTGAGTCAGGACAAGCATAATAAGCGTGATTCCACCAATTAGGATGATTGGAGAAAGACCGGAAAGGATTGGCTGAAGCAAATCAACAAAATATTTCGCGGCCCCTGTTTTGACAAGCGCCGTACTCAGAGGGAATATTCCCCCTACAAGAAATACCGTCGTTGTGCTGAAAGAAGACACAGCTTCCTTTACGTCAAGGCAACCGGTCAATACAACGGCAATAGCGCCAATTACACCAACAACATGAGGCGGGATAATATTGATGCCCATGCCGATAACAACTGCAACGAAAATCAGACCAACAATGGTCATATTCTTTTTATTGTGTTGGGCCTTTCTTCCTTCACCCTTAATGGTGATTTCCTTATCTGGAAGAAGCTTAGTCCCAACGAAAATCATATAAATTGTACCGACAATTAGAAGAGGAATACCAATATATGCATATTCAAAAAAGGTAAAGTTACGCAAGGACATATTCGTCAAAATCCCGTTCGTTACAATATGTGGAGTCGTTCCAATCAGGGTAATCGTACCGCCCAAGGAACAAAAATAAGCAAGTGCCATCAAAAGCTTGGATTTAGAAACCCCAGATTTATCAGCCATAGCTCCTACAATCGGCATCAAGCATGCACAGGACCCTGTATCATTCAAGAATGCAGACAATCCACCAGCAACAATACCAGTACCCACAATCAGGCCTTTTTCAGTTTTCCCTAAAAAACCGATGATTTTTCCACCGATATAATCAGCAAGCCCACTCTTAAAAAGAGCTTCCCCGATGACAGTCAATCCCAAGAAAAATACAACCGTGGTATTTGCGAACTGCATAAAGGCAGAACCGCCAGGAATTATTTTAGCAGCAACAAGAATGCAGGGAATCAGTGCCCCTAAAAGAATTGGATGAATAAATTGCTTAATAAGAGCAATCATTGTAAACAAAAACACAGCAACAGTTATAATTGCTTGAGTTGTCATAAGTCAAATCCTCCCACAAATCTTACAGATTATTTTACAGCATCCCTGAATGCTCGAAGTTCCGCATCACTGGAATGGACGGAAACAGAACAATAAGGAGCAAGAATGTATGGAACATTTTTATTTTCTTCGAGACATTTTTCTGTAAGTCCTTTAATCTTAGCTTCAGCGTGGTTACCAAAAATCATTTCATCTACTCCACCCATGGGCGTAATTCCCTTGAGGAAAGAAAGACTCTCCTTGATAGAAGGATTCTGTGCGCCTTGATCCCAGTGAAGAATATCAATAGGAAAATCAGCAAACCGCTGCGGATTGCTCGTGATTCCACAGGTATGATATATAACAAGGCCGCCATCCTTATGAACCTCGTTAAGGAACATTCTGTCATACTGGGCAACATAAGTTTCCCATTCTTCCAGCGTCATCAGCCCTTCTCTAGCCCAAGAAACGCCTGCATAGAAAAGACCTTCCGCCCCTGCATCATGAAGTTTCTTCCAATAAGCGATATAGGTTTGCGTAATATTATAAAGTGCTTCCTGAAGGGCTTTGGGTTCGTCTTTAATCATCCTAAAGATGTCATTCTGATTTCGGTCTGCGGGGAAATGACGTCGAATAAATTGACAGTCAAACACGCCAGAGATGGTCTGAAGCGGCGTAAACATCGTCTGGAATACCGGGAGCTCTTTATGAAAACGTTCCACAACCTGATGGACCATATCTACCTGCTCTGCTAAATAAGGATTATCTGCATTTTGCGGAGTAAACATGGATAAATTGACTTCGCCATAGGTATTACCCGTCTTTGTCGGAAAGACTTCTTGGTAATAATTATCAAAGTCAAACGTATCCCCCCACACTTCCTGCATATAGACTGCAGGTGGATGCAGTTTGATGAAATCCCAATCATACTCTTCCTGCCATTTAATCATGACATCAATTAGACGATCTTTCTTTCCCTCATCAACAGGAAAATGCCGATAGGCCGTAATAGGAGGCCGATCCGGAATAATTCCCTTTAATGTCATTGCAAGTCTCTCTCTTTTTGAATACTTATCCATTTTTGACATCCTTTCCGAAAATGATAGGTAGATAATGAAACAAGATTACCAGAAAAAGATGATTCACAATAAATTAGACTATTTCACTTCACCCCCTTTAATGGATAACATGTAAGTCATTTTATTAGTGATCTATATATAGGACCTCATAACCAAGTATTCATTTTTCTCGAAATATTTTCTGTGATTACACGGCGAGTAAAAATTTCTTAATAATAAGAATAATCGCATTATTAAGTATATCACTAGTATTATTAGTTGTCACTAAAATTTTAATATAATTGATTGATTTTTCTAATTTGTATTCAATTTATATGTTCACAAATATCTATAATTATTCTATTTGATGCTAATTTATAAATTAACCATAATCTAATATTAAAAAAAAGACCACCCTCCCCTATGACAGAGACGGTGGTCCGCGGTTCCACTCTGTTAATACTGCCCATGCAGTATCACTTACACCTGTAACGCAGGTCCTGCGTGGCTGCCTACTCTCATTTCGGCCTCCCAGCTCCCAAAGGCATTCCATCGCACTTTCCGTTCAAACAGGCTTTCAGCCGGTGACCTGTCTCTCTGTATCCGGTCCATGCGTGTACTTATTTTGTTCATCGCTTTTCCTATATGAAATTTTTTATTTCGGATCCAAAACCAATTGCCGTTATCCTACTCCAAGAAAGTATATTCGTCAACTATGATTTAAAAAAATTTTATTGCAGGGATTTTATGATAATTTTGCGTAAAGATTTTTACAGTTTTATACTGCATTTTTAATACGGGTACTGATATGACTACAAGGTGGATTATATAAGTATTAATGATAGTTTTATTGGGTTTTATCGGACTTTGAAAGTCTTTTTTCGATAACTTTGTACGCTTAAAATGGATATTTTTAGGTATAAAACGAGAAGAAAACAAAAGTAAATTATGAGTAAAATGATGGAATTTACTGAAATCTGTGGTAACGAGGGGAGTGTAAAATATTTTGTGTAAATCAGCTATTGCACAAAACATTGTACACTCCCTTATTTGGCTTTTTCTGCTGGCCTCTAACATTTGAGTGCTTTCGTCATAGGATTTTGTACATTAAAACACGCAACGAAAAAGGACACACACTGTCTTAAGTGCATGTCCTCTCCAGGAGTGCATAGACACTTTAGCACCCCAAAATTTGACAAAGAGCCAAAATTACTGTTTGTACAAATAGCAAAATAAGCATGGGTATAGCTAAGAATACTGCCTGATAACCATTAAAGAACTAAGCTAAAGGAGTGTTGATTAGGTAAAAATTACTTAGCGACCATACGCGAGAATACAGTAATGGGTATTGCTCACTTTCATATTTCTTACTTAGTTCATACACAACATAATTATCATTTTGATCTTAAGCGCCCTATATTGTCTCGTACATGCGTAAATATCCCGCGGTTATAAAATATACAATTGTGATATTTCAAAGCCTTTGGAAAACCGACCAAAAATCATTAAAAATCCAAATTAACATAATCCAGATTATTTCATATACATCTACTCAACATCATAAATCTCAAATGGATTTGCATACTTTGCAAGCGTCATAAAGGCCTTAGCGGCTTTGGAAAGATATGTGCCACGCTTTACTGCCCAATTTATTTTTCTAGTTGCAAGTGGATGATCGATTTTATAGAAGCACAAGTTATTTAGCGTTGGTAAGCATTTTACTATATCTGCCCGAACAAATAAAGCACCCAAGCCTGCTGAAGCAATATTCAATGATGTCATTACCTGATCGACGTACATATTTACATGCATTTCAAATCCGGCATCTGCACAAATTTTAGTCGATCGATGATACATATCATTTCCTGGCTTCATCTTTATAAAAGGAACATCTTTCAACGCATATAGTGGCACTGGTAAAACCGTAGATTTCAAAAAAGAATGATCAACAATCTGCTCTCTCTGAATCACATATCTACGTAGCTTATTATTAATTTTAAACTGGTTTGGAACCGCCACAACAATATGTTCTGTTCTAAAAAATATATTGTCTACTTTTTCATCACTCTTTAGGGCTGTTTCCAATACTAAATCCAGATTTCCCTGAATTAAACCACCTTTTAATTCAGTTACATTGCCTTCTGTTAAATCGCATTTTATGTTAGGATAAGTGTTATTAAAGTAACGAATCATACCAGGAAAAACAAACGAACAAAAATAGGATGAACCGCCTAACGATATCTTTCCTATCTTAAGTTCATTCAAATCTTTAAAATACCGCATCACATTATCTTCAATTTGATAAATTGATTCGACAGCTTTGATATACTTTTCCCCCTCGGGGGTTAAAGATACAGGAATCGTACTACGATCAAAAATAGGTGCGCCAATATTTTGTTCTGCCTTTTTCACCATTTTACTTAGCGCGGGTTGACTGATGAACATTTTTTTTGCAGCTTTAGAGAAGCTTCTTTCTTTATACACTGCATAGACATACTCCATCTTTTCAAGCAAAAAATCACCTCCTCTTTTCTTAATTCATATTTTCTTAAATTAAATCACAAAAGTCATCAATGAGGCAAATACAATTATCCATAATTTAAAAGCTCCTCCATCTATAAAAACTTAGATGGAGAAGCCGAAGATATACAGGTAGAAATTACCATCCGGCTGGTAGCAAACCAAACACACTAAAAATGGCATAGAAAACCGTGCTTCCATAAAGTAAGACAATCAGTATTTCCATAGGTGTGCTTGCCATCCAGCCGCAATTCCACACAGGCTCGATGTCCCCTTCTCTTCTTGCCTTATTTACCATAAAGACTGGCAATATAGCCATAATGGCAGCACAAAATGTTCCAGAGAAATATAGTGCATCCACGAAACTAACGAATTTTCCAAGTACAAGTACCAACGGTACTAAATAAATCACGATCATGATTGGCGCACGGTACTTCGCATCAGAATCTGATTCAAATTTAAAAAAGTCTACAATACTTGAAATCAGAGTTTGAGAAATAGGGCAGAAAGATGTGAACATTGCAATAAGAGCAAAAATATTTGCAGTGTACAGTGCCCACTGACCTAAAGCTTCACCCCAAGCGATCGTGGCTACCTGCGTAATCCTATCCGCAGGCTGAATAACAAAACATCCAAGCGGGACTAAAATCAATAACAACATCGTAATAATCTGGCCTATTAGCATAGCAGGTGCTAATTTTTCCGGTTCATGTGATAACCCTCTTGCCAGATCAGGGACAAGATACTGTCCAATGTAACTAAAAGCGGCAATATTAAATACTGGAACTGCATAGTACCAATTTGAAGTAAACAATCTGGAATAGTTTGCGTCTTTGCTGATGAGAGATGCTCCGCACAAAATAATGAGCATAAGGGTCATAGCAATGGACAGATATTCTCCTGCCATCCCAACTGCTTTAAGGCCAAAATAGACAACAAACATACCAGGAATTAGAAACATTAGGGTTCCCGCCCATTCGGGAATTCCTAGTAATTTATTTAAGATACTCCCACTACCATTAAAATAAGCAATCAGACAGCTAAATGAATTGAGTGTTACAGCCAAAAAAATCAGAATTCTACCTAAAGGTCCAACATAGCGTTCAGCTAGACCTGGGAGCTGCATCATTCTTCTTGTTCGCAGAGCTGCCTCTGCAACATAATACATGGAAAATAATGTTGTAATACCAGACACAATAAGCCAAAATGCAATAACAGGAAAACCCGCAAATCTAGCTCCATAAGCGGTTCCCAAGCATCCAGACCCAACGCCACATCCCACAACTGTAAAGATTACTTGTGTCGACGTTAATTTACGAACTTTAAGCGCACCTTCCTCATACTGACTCTTTACTTTATTTTCATTTGCGCTGGATGTCATAATTCTCGTCCCCCTTAATTGCCATCTGTTACAAGAATTTTACTTATCCATATTAATACTTTTTGACCGCATCCATAGAAAAAGTTGATTCTTTAAAATCATTCATATAAGGAATTCTGCTTCTGATTTCTATGATCTCATTTAAATCGATTTCATGGATTAAGAGCTCTTCCTCCGTTCTAGACGCAACCGCCCGTTCTTCTCCATCAGGACCGACAATCATTGAACTTCCGCAAATATTTTCGCCTACTGTATTGCACCCTACTGTAAATAGAAGATTAAACAGAGCATTTGCTTGAAGATCAACATGCCATCTATGTTCTGCCGGATTAATGCTCCAGACACTGCAGTCCACAATGATTTGAGCCCCTTTAAGAGCTTCAATTCTTGCAGGTTCAGGATATTCAACGTCATAGCAAATCAGCATGCCAACTTTCCCAAACTTTGTATTAACAACAGGGAATCTGTCCCCTTCACGAAACTTGAGTTTTTCCTGACCCCAAGCATAAACTTTTCGCATGTTTTCGATTACAACACCATTATCATCAATAAAAATAGCCGAATTATAAATTCGTCCTGGAACTTCACAGGATTCAGCGTACCCAGCAATAATATGAATTTTCTTTTCTTTTGCGATTCGGCAAAGTGTTTGTACAAACGGACCATTCTGTGGCTCTGCCAATTGCTGCATTTCCAGTGATTTACAAAAATAACCAGTATAAGCAAGCTCCGGAAAAACAATAAGATCCGCATTTTCTGAAGCTGCCCTATTTATCATTTCAGTCATCTTATTCAAATTAGCTGCGGTATTACCTTGAATAGATTCGAACTGGCCAAGTGCAATTTTTACTAAAGTTTTCTTCGACATAATAAGGACCTCCCTTTAGATACAAATAATGGGAACGAGGTCATACAGGTTATTAAAGGTTTGAAAGAGTTCACCTAATTAGAAGACTGTAGGACATCGTTCCCTATTATTTAGATTTCAATTTATTTATCGCCTAAGCAGACAACCTTACCATCCTTTACAATAAGAGTTTCCGTCGGT
>NZ_QTNG01000006.1:88252-89914 GCF_003603525.1 Acidaminococcus sp. AM33-14BH
GCCAAGGCAGATTCCATTGATAAAAAGAAGTGAAAACGTCATGAGCGGATTGCTTGTTCCCACCGCTGCAAGAGCCAAGTCCCCAATATAGCGGCCAACAATGGCACTATCGACAGCATTGTAGGTCAGGGTGAGGTAATTGGATAAAATAAGCGGCAGTAAATAAGAGAGAAGCTGGAGGGGGATGTCTCCCTTTGTCAAGTCATGGGTTTTCACAAAGACCACCATCCTCTTAATATAAGAAATAACGATATAAAAAAGTGACTGGACTACAAACTTTCTACTTGTAGCCCAACCACTTGCTTCATCATGTAATCAAATTCTCCTATACTACTTATCGCCTAAGCAGACAACCTTACCATCCTTTACAATAAGAGTTTCCGTCGGTGCACCTTCGTCAAAAATAACAGTAGGATTGTATTGCACCATGTCGATATGTACAGTGCTTCTTGCTGGCTGACCATAATAGAACCCATTCCCCATGGCAATATGGCAGGTGCCGCGTGCCTTCTTTTCTTCTTCAAAGTCACCGTTAAAAAGACATGCAGGGTTCAATCCCAAACCAATCTCTGCAATATTGTCGCTGTCCTTTACTTCCGCAATCTGGCGGCGAATTTCTTTACAAATCTTAGGATCACCGCCAACAACTTCTACGATACGCCCACCTTCAATCTTGAGTTCAACCGGAATTGTCGGACATCCATAGTAGCAGATTGGTCCATCAATCACTAATTTGCCATGTGTTGTACCAATGACGGGTCCAAGAGATACTTCACCATCAGACCATGCCATCGCATCTCCGGGATTGCGTGCAATCCCGCATTCAATGATTGGCTCCATCTGGTTCATTTCCATATAGAGATCTGTCCCGGCCGGCGTTACGATATGAGCCGTCTTCTTTCCTCTCCAGATTTTCTGGAGTTTTTCACCATCAGCATAAACTTTCTCATAGTCTGCTAATGCACCGCCTCGAGTAAAGTTATCGATACTTCTGAGGCAGATAGAAACTTCACGAAGTTTCTTTTCATTGATCAACTCTTTCAGATGGTTATTATAAATAGCTGCGCCGGACGCAGTAGTCATACCTACAAATACATCACAGGCATCCATGCCAAGTTCAAGGGATTTTGGAAAAATAGTAGCCTTATCCTTCCCCCTAATTGGCATCATATAAATACCATATTCAGCACCCAGACGAGAAACTGCTCCAGCAATAGCATTGGCCATTCTCATATCCGTCTGGGGATCAATAACAATTAAAACTTCTTCTCCGGCTTTGACACCCATAAGATTGCCCATCAGATAGTCCGCTCTTTCAATGCATTCAATAATTCTATTGTCTTCCATAATTGACGCTCCTTATCATTCAAGATTAAGTCATGACCATAAATTTGGGGAAATCAATAAACTTAATTGCGCAATTCTTTCCTCTATTTATATGTTACAAAAGTAAATCTTTAATAACAAAACATATGTTAGTTTTTTATATCCCATAACCATGGAGTTATATATAGTCTATGAGCTAACTCGTTATCAAGAGAATCCATGCACTATTTATCTTTCGATAATTTAACCTTCCTGCGAAGAAGGGAAATCATCTTAGGCAGTTCATAACAAGTCATGGCAATCCAGCCAATCAGCATGGCATAGGCAACGGAAAGA
>NZ_QTNG01000006.1:89924-138479 GCF_003603525.1 Acidaminococcus sp. AM33-14BH
TTACCTCCTAACTACCTATGTGCACATTTTATATTAAGCCACCGTTGAAACATTGTTACCATGATTTGGATCATTCAAAGCTTCACGATCAAGTTCGCCTTCCATTGCCGCTATACAAACTGATGTGACTAAATCACCGGAAGAATTCGTTGCCGTATGCGCCTGATCAATAATCCGATATATTCCAGCTACAAGAGCTGTAGCTTCTAGCGGAAGTCCCATTTGAGTCAATAAAGTAATCGAAATGATTAAACCAATCTGTGGAGTTGCTGCACACCCTACACTAAGAAATGTTGCCTGAAGGACAAGAAGCACTTGTTGTTGCAGAGATAAATCTATCCCATATAGCTGGCTCGCAAAAATAACTATAATCCCAAAATAGATGCAGGTTCCGTTCATATTAGCAGTCGCCCCTAATGGAAGAACAAAGCTGGAAATATCTCTAGGGACTCCAAGCTTCTTTGGGGCAATATCCATGGAAACAGGAAGCGCTGCCGATGAAGTACAGGTGCTAAAAGCAATGATATAAGGTTGAATAGCCTTTCTCCAGAATGCAAGAGGATTTACCTTTGCTATACCAATAAGAAAGACACTATATACAACAGCTACCATTGTTCCTTGGGATAAGTAATCAGCGAGAATAAACTTTAGCACAGGTCCGAAAATTGCAGTCCCATATCGGGCCATAGCAACAGCCATCAGCCCAAATACACCATAAGGAATCAATGCAATAATAATATTGATAATGCTGAACATAACCATCGATAATGCACTCATTACATCGGCAAGCCCCTTCGCCTTGTCACCGAGCTTGATGATTGCAAAGCCCATTAATAATGCAAATACGATGATTGGCATCATGTCACCGTTAGACAACGACTGAAATGGATTATTCGGAATTAAGTCCAGAATTGTTTTATAAAAGCCTGGTAATTCCTTAACTGTAACTTTCGTCACATTGCCAGAAAGAAGTACCCCTTTACCAGGTTTTATCAAATTTGCGAATATTAGCCCAATAGTTGCTGCTAATGCAGAACTTCCCAAAAAAAAGCATACCGTTTTAATCCCGATACTCTTTAACTTTTTTAGATCTCCTAGAGACAACGCGGCATCAACAATCGAAAAGAAAACAAGAGGAACAACTACCATCTTAATAGATTTCAGAAAAAGATCCCCCAAAAATTGTAAAAATGGTAGAATATAATTATTAATAATTGGATTACTCACACCTCCCATAAAATTCAGGACGTATCCGAATCCAATACCTAGGAACAAAGCTATAAAAATTTTTACGTGTAGTGCCATCTTCTTTGTTCCATCTTTCATAAAGACGCCCCCTTTAATTAGTTTTTGAACAAGGTAAGAAACTACATGACTTATGTTTTACAAATCCAATGCTAGCATTTCCTTGTTTTTATAATATTCTAAAATTTCTTTTGATTCCAAACCTATAACTTCTGGATATGGGCTATAACTCTTAGCGTGTCATTCCAGATATTCCAAGACCCTTACCTTCATTCCCAAGTAAACTTAGAACTGCTGAAATAACACTAAAAATGTCTATCTCAACTAACTACAATTGTAGAGGGCAGTTAAAAGAATTGCAGGGGATTATATAAATAAAAAAATGAGAAATTTATCATAAAAAAATAAAGAAATGGCTATGAAGAAATGAATCTATCATTTCTTCATAGCCCCTTTGTTGCGTCTTTTTCCTGCTCGAGATAGAAAAATAGGGTAAAGAAGGCGTACTTCCCCCTTACCCCAATCATCTCTTTTTTTATTATGCCGCTTTGGTGCAAATTCGTCGTTGCTTGTTGTAATACTTGTACAAGTTGTGCCTGATAGAAACCAAAATAACTTCCATCATCACGGATTCTAATCCTCTGTGGACAATTCGTTTGTAGTCTCAGTCATTTTTCATAATCCCAAAGGTACCTTTTGCCTGGATTGCACGGTTACGTCTCAGGAGGATCCCATAGGTATCCGTCAGATTCCTCAAGACCTCTTCATGCAAGACTGTCAGTTCCCTGTTTAAGTTTAATTTCTTGTTGTCAGGCTTCTTTTTACAGCGGTCAGCACAGGGACACCCGCTGCAGTCCTCGCATTCGTAAACTTCCTGCATCCGGCCATAATTGTTCCTCGGGACCTTCTTTTTGTATACGAAATGGAAACGTCTTCCGTTGAGACAAATCACCATCTTCACCAATCTGAAAATTTACGGCTCGGAATGGATTGTTATGGTACTTCTTGTCCTTTGTTTCTTTGTAAAAACATCAGGAATTTCATGTAGCACTTCATACCGTGTTCCTTGCAGTACAAATAGTTGTTGTAAGAGCCATATCCCGCATCTGCCACGGGATACATGGGATATTTACCGTATAACTTATGGAACTTTTCCATGAGGGGAGCAAAGCAATCCATCTCCGAACGGTACTGGTTCACATCAAGGACAACAATGTATTCATCAGCGACTCCAACCTGGACGTTGTAGGCAGGGAACAGCTGGTCATTGTCCATATAGGCTTTCTTGATACGCATGAATATGGCAGATGGATCCGTCTTGGAATAACTGTTTCTGACTTCTCCGCAGACAGCCATCTTCATACCGTATTCCATGAGCTTTTTCAGGTAAGTATGGAGCGTTTCATAGCTCCGTTGTTCAAAGGTCTTATGGTGTCCGTGGCCGTGGGCAAAGGCCTTTTCATCCAATCCCCAGAGCCGTTTTAGCTCATCCAGAACAAGTTCGATGTACTCAGGCGCGTATTCGGCATTGATTTCAACCTTTACCCCATAGGAACTTAATGCCACATTGAGTTGGGTGAAGAGGGCAGAGATTTTCTCGTAAAGAAGATATCTGGACTTTACGGTTGCTTTTTCAAGATCCAGGTATATTTATGGCATTGGCCTCCAACTTGGAGCCGTCAATATTTACGTGTTCCAGATCGACATGATCTTTGAGGATGATGCTTTTGTTGATTTCCTCAAAAAGTGCTTCAGCCTTTTCTCCGAGGTCATCGTTGATAAAGTAACCAAAAAATTCGATAGGATGGCTTTTTCCCATCCATGAGATATTGATAACGAAGATTGACTTTGCAGTTATCTTCTAGTTTCCGAAGAGAAATGTATCCTTCATCCATAAAGCCAAACAGAACAGTTTTCAGCATATTGACGGGATTATATCTAATACGGCCCAATTTATGCGAGGGGATATCGCTCAGAAACTTATTTACATTGATTTCCTTCATGAATCTGTCGAATGTGAAACCTGGATTCGTAATAGTCTGGCAATCTGAAAAAAGGATGATAAAAAAACTTGCTTAGGAGTACTATAGATTACGGTTGGTTTATACCTGATAAATGAAGTTTACCACAAATAGACCCATCCGGTTCAATTGAATCGGATGGGTCTATTTGTATGGGGTGCTATTATTTCACAGCCCATTTTTCCACTCGATGGATAGCATTCATTCTACCCATACAATCATTTTCATATCATAAAGATAGATAAAAATACATCAAAAAGTAAAACCAAGGAATCCATAAATGATCGTCGCAACAACGGTCATACCAAAACCAATTAAAGATTCATAAGGAAGCACTCTCATTCTTTCGTTGATGCTCATGCGCAAAGTACCCGCACTGATATGGAAGAAGGAACCATGTGGCAAACAATCAAACACACAGCATCCGGTATGAATCATAGCAGCCGCTTGTACTGGTGTTACACCAAAGGAGAGAATTGTCGGCCCAAATACTTGCGAAGCTACGGTTGCGCCGGCTACACAAGACGCTGTTGCTCCACCCATTAAAATACCGGAAAGTGGAGCCAAGATATATCCTGGCATTCCTAAGGCATCTACTGATGTAATCAATAGTTCCTTGAGTGCAGAGTTAGATACGATTCCTGCAATCGTCCCCGTTCCTAAGAGAAGCAGAACAATTCCACTCATTCTAGAAATACCGGTTGTGGCATACTGCAGCATCTTCTTCGTTTGTCCATTAGCGATGGTACCTACTACTCCGCCCAACGGTAGGGCAAGAATCGGATCAATAGTAATACCTACAATCGGTCTTAACATTAAAAGCACTATTGTAAAAATCGGGCCAATAATGGCTTTACTAAAAGGAGGAAGTCCTTCTTCACCTTGCGGTACTTCCAGTGAAGATTCATCAACTTTCTCACCATACTCCTTTAACATCAATACAAATATGTAAGTTATGGCAAGTCCGACTAGCGCAGGAATAAATCCAGCCATAATAACCGAAGTCATTGGAAGTCCAAGGTTTTCTGAAAGTGCAATGGTATTAGGATTCGGAGAAACAACATTACCAGCGTGAATACCGCCAATCAGTGCAATTGATGCAGCCGCCTTGGAGTAATTTGTTCTGCAGGCAATATCCAAGGCAATTGGTGCCACAATAATTACAACAACATCGCCAAAAGTACCTACAGCTTGAAGAACCCAAGCAGCTACAATGATTGCGAGGAGGGAAAACTTCTTACCCATCTTTTTAACGATAAAATGTGCAATTGTCTGCGCCGAACCAGAATCAATCAAGAATCCCGCAAGCATACCTGCGGCAATAATGCGTAGTATGCCAGACGTCATACCACTTGCCCCTTTGACCATAAATCCAATTGTTGAGGCTAGACTTGCTCCACCAACTAATCCACCAACAATTGCGCCTAACATCATTCCATATACTGGTGGAAATTTGTAAATAATCAAAGCAATTGCAACTACTAGGCCAATAACAGCACCCAATGCAGTAATAGTCATAATTGACACCCCTTACAGCAAATCGAGATCCTTTAATAATTTTCGGATCTTTTTATCTTCAGCATCAGTCGCTACGACAAAAGGACTGCTTCCATACTCGTTTTCAATGAGTCCCCTAATTTTCATGGCACGTTTTACAGCAGTCAGAAATGGAGAACAAATTTCAAATAACTCCATCATTCGGTTTACCTTATGCTGCATAATTTCAACATCATGCCAACGCCCTTCATTCAAGGCCTTTGTAAGTGCTACAAAAAGTTCAGGATACATATTGGTAAGACCCCCAATACAACCGCTTCCTCCAGCTAGGTAATTAGGGACAAAGCAGTCATCAAAGCCGCTATAGACCTCAAAATCCGGAAATTCACGATGCATAGTAAGGCACAAATCTCTCGTGTGAGCAAAATTATCAATTGTATCCTTATATCCTTTAAGGTTCGCATATTTTCTTCTGAGACGCAGTGCAATCTCCGGTTTTAAATCATATCCTGTGCATCCAGGAAAGTTATATAAGTAAACAGGGCCATGAATATTTGGTACAATTTGATCATAATAATTTTCAATATTAGCATCGGAGAGTTTAAAATAATACGGACTAATAACAATTACGGCATCTGCCCCTTGCGAAAGTGCAAAGTTCCCCAACTCCACGGATTCAGAAGGAATCATACGAGACGCACCTACGATTACATCCATCTGATGATTAACCGTTTTCAAGGCAAATGCAGCCAGATCCTTTGCTTGGGTAAGGGTGAGGTTAAAAAACTCACCCGTACTCCCCATTAAAACAATACCATCGCTATGATTGCGAATTAAATTTTCATAAACGGCCTTGTTGCCGTTATAATCCAGTGATCCATCCTTATTAAAGATTGTCACAACAGCAGTGTAGAACTTTGCCATCGTTTACACCTCTTCATCAGCTATGATTGCGCCTTTATCTGCAGAAGATGCGACTTTGGAATAAAGTCTAAGGTATCCTTTAGGAATGTCTTTATGCGGACGCTTCCAAGAAGCAAAACGTTTCTTAATTTCTTCATCAGAAACATGCAATGTAAGTTTGCCTTCAATAACGTCAATGGAAATTTCATCACCATCTTCAACAATGGCAATAGGACCGCCTTCAGCAGCTTCTGGTGAGATATGTCCTACGAAGCAGCCATTATTCGTGCCTGAGAAACGACCATCTGTAATGAGAGCTGCCTTCTTAGCAAGGCCAACTCCATACATATACTTCATCGCTTTAAACATTTCACGCATACCAGGACCACCCTTAGGGCCCTCATAACGAATTACCACAACATCGCCTTCCTTGATTTCCCCTCCAAGAATGGCCTCCTCTGCCTCTTCTTCGGAGTTGAAGCATTTTGCTTTACCAGTAAAACGATGAAGCTTGGGATCAATTGCACCAGGTTTTGAGATAGCCGTATGAGGCGCCAGGTTTCCTTGCAAGACGGCAATGCCACCAGTTTTAGAGAACGGAGCTTCAACAGTTTTAATAATTTCAGGATTATCAGGGTACTGATAATGGAATCCTTCCAAATTGGCCTTTACAGTTTTTCCAGTGCAGGTAAGGCAAGAGGGATCCAACAAATTGCCTAATCTGGTCATGACTCTAGGAATGCCACCAGCCTTATAGAAGTCTTCCATATCCCATTTAGCAGCAGGATTTACTTTCGCAATCTGAGGTGTAACTTTGTTCAGTTCTCTAAACTCTTCTACAACATTCATATCGAGATCAGCTTCATTAGCAATTGCGGCTAAATGAAGGACTGCATTTGTGGATCCACAAATGGCCATCATAACCTTGATTGCATTCCTCATGGACTCTTTTGTAATAACTTGCCGTGCGTTAATCCCTTTATTAACAAGATCGACAATCTGACGGCCGGCTTTAAAGGATGAGGCAAGTCTTTCACCATATGGAGCAGGAATTAACGCGCTGCCGGGTAGGCTCATACCCAATGCTTCAGACAAGCAGCACATGGAGTTTGCTGTACCAAGGAAAGAACAGGATCCACAACCTGGGCAAGCAGTGTTTTCGAGGCTCTTATATTCATCATTGCTGATTGCACCCGTTGCAACCATGCCCTTAGCTTCATCAATAGAAGTCAGATCCGACTTTCTGCCATCAAATACAATGCCACCAAGCATTGGGCCACCAACACAAACAATAGCAGGAATATCTAGGCGAGCAGCTGCCATCAACATACCAGGAACGATTTTATCACAGGAACACAGGAGAACTATACCATCAAGGCGGTGGGCCTGAACCATAATCTCTACAGAATTAGCAATAATTTCACGAGAAGGAAGAATGAAATTCATTCCAATATGACCTTGTGCGACACCATCGCAACATCCAATAGTTCCAAATTCAACAGCGGTACCGCCGGCACTATAAATTCCTTTTTTCACAAATTCATTTACTTTGTCAAGGTTAAAAGAACCTGGGCAAGCTGTGCTCCAAGAATTAGCAATACCAATCAACGGTTTATGATCCAATTCTTCATCAGCATAACCCATTGCTTTAAATAAGGACCGATAAAACGGTGCATCCTCACCATGCATAATTTCATTACTTCTGTACTTAATTGCCATAATCAATACATCCCCTTTCGTTACACGTGCGTTCTACATTCCCGTTTTTAGTTTTATAATATAGAATGCTGTTCTGCATTTCAAAATATACTCTTTTTTCTTCTTTATGTCAACATATAATTCAGATAATTTTTAATATTGGGGCCTCCCAAATTCCTAGAAAAAAGTATGAAATTATGTTATATTTTCCTTATTAGAATGTGCAAAGCACTCAAATTAATTAACCTATCGATTTCACGGGTATTTTTATTTATACAGATTGGGGATTGAACTCATGCCGACGACTAAGATCATTCAATCAATTGAACGAGCTGCAACAATTCTTGAGTTATTTGATGACAATATTCCTGAGTTGAGTCTAAAGGAAATTTCGCTTAAATCAAATCTAAATAAAAGCACCACTTTTGGTTTGGTCAATACGTTGACAGCTCTCGGGTACCTAGTGCAAAACAAAGATACCCAAAAATATTTTCTAGGACCAAAGATTCTCACCTTAGCTTCTGCCATTAAAATGAATAACGTCTTAATTAGTTTGACTCATCCCTTTTTAGAAGAATTAGCCCAAAAGTATCACGAAACATGTCATTGTGCGATTGATTCTGGCTCTGGGTCTGTTATTTATCTTGATAAGGTCGGGTCTTCGTCCTCATCTATATTAATCACAACTAAAATAGGTATAAAAAATTATATGCATTGCACTGGGATTGGCAAGTGTCTCCTAGCCTATAAATCCGAGAATGAGATCGATCAGCTTTTCAAATTTCCACTTGTTGGAAAAACCTATAACACAATAACGACACGAGAATCTCTCATGAAAGAGTTGACAGTCATTAGAAAGCAAGGGTATGCAATGGATAATGAAGAGATTGAAATTGGCTTATCCTGTGTTGCTGTTCCCGTCTTTCAATCCAAAGATAGTCCAGGTTTTGCCATTAGTGTGGCAGGAGCCACGCCTAGAATCGAAGATAAAGTTGTACATACTGAACTACTGAAAGATTTAAAATCTATTTCAAGCCAACTGTCATATACAATTTTTCATTATAGTTTATAATTTGATTTCATCTCAAATATATAATTAAAAGGAGTTCCTTGAATGCTATCAACATTTAAGGAACTCCTTTTAATTAATTTTTAATAGGTTCCAAATTCAACGATTTCATAAGTTTAATTATTTTCTCTTCTTGCGTTTTTGTTGCTTGTAAAAATGGGACTGTGGAAATATCACTAATTTTAATTCCCCGCAAAACCATGGCTCTTTTAACAATAGGAATAAATGGAGTCCCTATTGAATACAGTTCCATAGCTTTATCAATCTTTTCTTGATAGCTTGCAACTAATTCAAAGTTTTTTTCATTAATGGCCTTTACATAACCACTTAAAACCTCAGGCATAAAATTTGAAAGACCACCAATTGAGCCACAACCACCACTCATAACATTATGAGCAAGAAATTCATCAAAGCCTGAATAGACTTCAAAATTCGGATAATCACTTTTTACCGCTTGAATTAAAGATCTTGTGTGCCCCATTTCAGTAACAGTATCTTTATATCCAATAATATTTTTATGTTTTTTCAATAGATTAAGCACAATATCAGGGCTTAAATCATATCCGTTGCGTTCAGGGAAATTATATAAGAATACGGGACCATGAATCTTACCTACGACGTTGTCATAATAGGACTCAATACTTTCTTTCGTTAGCGCAAAATAATACGGTCCAATGATAACTACACCATCCGCGCCTTTATCTAAAGCGTAGTTAGATAAAGATATTGTATCATCAGCTCTCATGCAGCTAGTGCCAATAAGCAATCTAGTACGACCTTTTACAAAACTAACAGCGGCATCAATCAAATGGCGCTTGTCAGAATCATGCATAGAAAAGAATTCTCCAGTACTTCCCATAATAAGAATTCCATCTACACCACCCTCAATGAGAAACTGGTATACATTAATATTGCCCTGAATATCAAGATTTCCTTGTGAATCAAAAACAGTAATAACCGGCGTAATAATTTGTGCCTTATGCAATGTAGGTCCTCCTTTATCCCGCAATCTTTAAAATACCAACAAAAAACACACTTACAAGAACCATAGCAACCCCATTTAACGACTCCCAGAAAATCAACTTCAGACGTTCACTAATTTTCATGCCAATTGTACCTGCACTAACATGGAAGAAAGAGCCATGAGGAAGACCATCAAAAACAAAACTACCACAGTGAGTCATTGCGGCAGCTGCCAATGCGCTTGTACCGCCCGCAACTACGGTAGGTCCAAAAATTTGACTTCCGAGAGTTGTTCCTGCAGTTGAAGATGCAGTTGCTGCCCCCATCAAAGTTCCTGCGATTGGGGCAAGCATGAAACCGGGTAATCCAACGGATTCAATAGCTGCAGTAATTACATCTTTTAGAGCAGAATTTGAAATAATGCCAGCTAGGGTTCCTGTTCCGATTAGTAACATGGCAACGCCACTCATTTTTGCAATTCCGACATCAAAATAGTGTCCAATGTACTTCGCCTTTCTCATTGCTAGCATCCCAGCAATTCCGCCCAAAGGAAGAGCAATTAAAGGGTCGACCGTAACACCAAGGAGAGGTCTAAGCAATAAAAGTGCAATTGTAACCAAAGGTCCTGAAATAGAAGCTGCCAATGTAGGTAATTCCTCATCTACTCCAGCGCTCATTTCTACATTTTCAAAATCGGTACCTTTATTACGCAAATAGTATGCAATAAATCCGGTAGCAATCAAAGCTGTAATGGCTGGGATTATTCCAATTGCCATGACGGAAGTAAGAGGGACATTAAACCCTTCAGAGGCAGCAATAGCATTCGGATTAGGGCTCATTACATTCCCTGCTTTTACACCACCAATCATAGCCATTAAAACCCCAAGTTTTCGATACCCAGATTGCTTAGCCATCAAAATTGCGACTGGTGCAACTGTTATAATAGCAACATCACCAAATACGCCAACAGCAGTTAAAATCCAGGTTGCAAGCATCATTGCAATAAGACTTCTTTTAGTTCCTACTGACGCAATAATAGAGTCAGCAATCCTTTTGGCAGCGCCGCTCTCGATCAAAGTACCCGCTAGTATACCAGCTGTAATAATTCTAATAATAGCGGATACGATCCCTTGGGTACCAACAATCATAAATTTAACTGTATTTGTAAGCCCGGCTCCTCCAACAAGCCCACCAACTACAGCACCTATAATCATGGCATAAGTTGGATTAATCTTACGAAGAATTAAAATTATAGCAATGCAAAGACCAACAATTGCTCCATATGCTGTAATCATGTCAAATTCACCTCATTTTAGCTTATCAAACTTAAGAATTGCACCTTCGGAACCAGATGCAGCAATTTTACAATACAAGCCTAACCAACCTTTCTTGAACTTAGGCTCAGGTCTAACCCATTTCTCAAGTCGATTTTTGATTTCCTCATCACTAACAAGCAAGTTCAGCTTCTTATTATCTACATCAATTTCGATTTTATCTCCATCATGAACGATAGCAATCGGTCCTCCCTCAGCTGCCTCAGGAGAAATATGCCCTACAAAACATCCATTATTGGTTCCGGAAAAACGACCATCCGTAATCAGTGCAGTAGTTAATGCCAAACCTCTTCCATACAAGTATTTCATAGCCTTAAACATTTCGCGCATACCAGGGCCGCCCTTAGGACCTTCATAACGGATAACGACAACATGACCTTCATGTACCTTGCCCGCAAGAATTGCCTCTTCAGCAAGCTCTTCACTATCAAAGCAAATCGCTTCCCCAACAAAATGGTGTAAGCTGGGGTCAAAAGCCCCTGGTTTAGTAATCCCCGTGTCTGGAGCAAGGTTGCCTTTAAGAACAGCAACACCCCCTGTATATCCAAATGGATCCTTCAGCGTATGAATAACATTATGACTATGAGGGAACATAAATTTATGATTATCGATAGTTTCCCCTAATGTCATACCGGTTACTGTCATGACATTGGTAGCAAGTATACTTTTCATTTCTTTCATCATGCGGTAAACGCCACCATCATGATAAAAATCCGTCATATTGTATTTTGAAGCAGGATTGATCTTAGCAACCTGTGGCGTTGTATCACTCAAAGAATCAAACTCTTGAAGGACATTGATTGATAGCTCAGCTTCATGTGCGATTGCAGTAAGGTGCATGACTGCGTTCGTAGATCCACTCATAGCAAGACAAACCTTGATAGCATTACGCATACTATCATTAGTAATAATTTTACGAGCAGTAATCTGACGTTCGACAAGTTCCATAATCTTGATGCCCGTTGCTTCAGCGACACTAAACCGCATGGCAGATGTAGCAGGAATGATTCCTCCATCAGGAAGGCACATGCCAAGGGCTTCTGAAAGAGAGCACATCGTATTAGCTGTTCCCAGATAAGAACAAGATCCGCAAGAAGGACAAGATAAATCTTCAAGGACCTTATACTCATCTTCAGTAATTTTACCTGCTGAAAGCATCCCAAGGGCCTCAGCACTGGAAGTCTGATCAGACTGCCGTCCATCAAACTGAACCCCGCCTTCCATCGGTCCACCAGGAAGGAAAATACAAGGAATGTCCAAGCGTGCAGCAGCCATAAGCATCCCTGGAATAATTTTGTCACAAGATCCAAGTAATACTAACCCATCAAACAAATTAATCTGTGCCATTGATTCAATCGAGTTAGCAATCAATTCTCTAGAAGGAAGAATATAATGCATTCCATCATGGCCCTGTCCCATGCCATCACAGCCACCAATCACTCCAAATTCGACAGGAGTACCACCAGCCTGATAAATACCATCCTTTACTCTTTGAGCAACCTGCCGGAGATTGTAATGTCCTGGTACACACTCACTCCAAGCATTGGCAATGCCAATAATGGGTTTCTTCAAATCATTTGTTGAAAAACCCATAGATTTCATTGTTGCACGATAGTACTGGTTGTTGATTCCACTCAAGATTTTTGAACTTCTTTCCATTTTGACCCTCTCCTTTTGTTCGTAAATACGAATATAATTCGTTATTACGAACTTTCTTACGCGCATAATAGCATGTCATTTTATTTTTTACAAGAATTTTCATATTTTTAACATCAAATTAAAAATTGTTGATTCACTTTATCATTTGACAGATTAACCTTTCTATATGAAAATAAAAGCATAGAAATATCCATGAATTATGGTCTTTTTGTTTGTAAAAGGAGCTTTGCAATTATGAAAGACTTTCTTCCTCATAAGCCAACTGAGCGTGTTCTTGATATACTTGAGTTGCTTTCACAAAATCATGATGGTTTGCCTTTATCTAAAATCGCATCTCTATTATCAATTCCAAAGGGAACATTATCCCCTATTATTCACACTCTTAATAAAAGAAATTTTCTCTCATATAACTCTGACGCAGGCACATATTCAATTTCACTACATGCATATCTCGTAGGCGAAACATTTGCTTCACAAAAATCCGCATTTCAATATGTTCATGAACAAATGTCTGCTATCGTCAATAGCATTGATGAAATATGCCAATTAGGAATCTTGGATCAAGGAAATGTCTTATATATTTCAAAAGTTGATTCCAAAGAACCTATCCGGCTTTTATCGTACGTAGGGAAGAAATTGCCTGCTTATGCTACGGCATTAGGTAAAGCATTGATTTCACCACTTAATGAATCTGATCTCCGGCAATTGTATCCTATGGGGCTACATCCTCTTACACCCTATACCATCACTGATTTTCACGTTCTAGCTCAAGAATTAGACACTATTAAAACTTCAAGTATTGCACACGAAAAAGAAGAGAGCCTGGCTCACTTAGAATGCTTTGCCGTTCCTCTCTTTTCAGGGGCTGAATTAATTGCGTCTATAAGTGTTAGCGTGCCCATGTTTAGATTATCAAATGATAAGTCTGAAACTATAAAGCAGACTCTTCTTTCCTCAAAACAGGCTATTGAAAGTTACTTTGCCTCTCAAAGCATTTCAAAAAAAACATTTCTTTCTCAATCCAGTTAATTTCTTCTTCATCAGTTTATTTTTTCTGCGGTTTACTTCAAAAGGATGTGGTTATATGATTTCCAATAGTTACAATTCAAAACACAAGAGCACCTTGTCCCTTAAAGAGCAAGCCTATAAAAAGCTAAAAGAAGCCATCCTATTTAACCATTTTCGAACTGGAGCTATTTATTCACAAGAAAATATTCGGCAAGATTTGGGAATTGGATTAACACCATTAAGAGAAGCCTTATTAGAATTACAAAATGAGGGGTACGTTTCATACTGTCGGGGTCGGGGCGTACTCATTAAACCAGTATCAAAAGAAGAAGCAGAAAACATTCTCAATGCTCGAATTTGGATTGAGGGACTCACTGCCTCAATTGCAGCTAAAGAGGCCTCTTCTGAAGATATTGTTTCCATGAAAAATTGGATAATAAAACTTGAAGAAGCCTTGCCTTCTCAAGATCCACAATATCTTTATCGACTTGATCATGGATTTCATAAAGCAGTAGCTCAAAGTACCCATAATCCTTTTATTTCAACTTTTTGCAGTAATATTCTTGACCATTACCTTCGTTTTGAAGTTAAATCTGTGTACAGCAACTCAATTGATAGCCATAAAGTTTTTAATGAACATAATGATATTTTTAATGCCATAGAATCTCATAATAGCAATAAAGCAAAGAATATGATGATTAAACATTTGAATAAATCTTTCAAAAGAACGTTATCACAATACTGGCATAATATATAAATGCTGCTTTAGGAAAAGAGCTGCAAAGAAATGAAGATCTCATTTTTTTGCAGCTCTTTTTTTACCATTTTCTTTTCGCAACAAACAATAAAATATGGAATACCACCCCACCCGAATTTTCCCCTCATATATCACGGAAAGAATAAATATTTTTTCTCGTATTTTATTACAAAAGTAATATATTACTTTTGTAATAATCTTGTTTGTAAATAAATTTATTTTTTGTTTGACACTCCGAAAAATATAAATTATTCTTTAGGAAATAGACGGATTGTAATATATTTCTTTTTTGTTTTTATGACAACTTTATTAAAACTAAATATATTATATCTGATTTTTACGCCTAAGTTTCTATACCGAGATAGGAACGAGGTCGTAACAACATAAAAAGGAGTGATACAAATGTTAGTTGCCGTTTGGATCATAACTTTCTGTCTCATTATTGGGATAGGGGTTTATGCCGGAACAAAGATCACCTCTTCGAACCAATGGTCCGGTGGTGATAAGACACTCAGTGCTCTATCACTAGGCTGTGTATTTGCTGCCTGGCAAGTTGGTGGTATGGCCATTGTAGGAGCGGCTCAAAATGGCTACAATCTTGGAATTGCCGGCTCATGGTATTCTATCGCAGGATCATTTTACTTTATATTTTTAGCATTATTTGCAAAAACGATTCGAGAAAACATGCCAGGGCAATCGGTTCCTGAGTACTTACAGGCAAAATTTGATATTAGAACAACCAGATTATACTCTTATGCCTGGATTGTTTATGGTTTTTTGTACATTCCGATTCAGCTAAAAACCGTTTCCAGTATCATTCAAATAGTTTTACCTGGATTGAACTTGAGTATTGCAATGTTTATCGGCGTAACGATTGCCGTTATCTATACCAGTTTCTCTGGTATGAGGGGTGCCTCTGCCGTTGGTCGAGTCGTTTGCATCGGGATCTATATTTTATTAATTGCATTCGTTGCCATTAACCTACCAAAAGTTGGCGGATACAATGGATTAATTGACAAACTCCCCGCAGAGTACAATGATGTGTTTAATATGCCACTCCATCGTATTATTGCTTGGATTTTGGGTGGATGCATAAGCACGGCTGTCATGCAATCTGTACTCCAACCCCTATTATCAGCAAAAGATCCTGAAGCTGCTACAAAAGGTTCAATTTTAGGTTACGTTATTGCCGCACCAATTTGCATCTTGACTGCATTGTGTGGAATGATGTCAAAGGCCTCCGGTGCAAATCTTGGAAACGGAACTACTGCATTTGCATATGCGATTAAAACCTTCTCGTCACCTTTATTCGCAGGCATTGTGTTTGCCTTTGCAACGATGATTATTGCTGCAACAATGGCTACTATGATGCTTGCTACAGGTACAATCATCACAAATGTCTACAAAACAGAAATCAATCCCAATGCAACAGATAAACAAGTTTTAAAGATTTCAAAGCTCATCACCTTTGTATTTGCTTTCCTAACACTTATTCCGGCAAACTTGATTCCCAGCAATTCGCTTACAAATCTCTTTTTAACATTGCAGCATGTTGCCGCTGCACCGGTAAGTTTCTCCATTCTCGCTGGGTTAATGTGGAAAAAAGCCACCAAGCAAGGTGCCTTTTGGAGTATGCTTTGTGGAATGATAGTAGGAATCAGTTGGATGCTTCTTGGATTAACAGATAAGTTAGAAGCAGTTTATCCGGTGGTATTAGTAACCTATTCAGTCGGCATTATCGTTTCTCTAATGACTTATAAGAAGGTGAGAGTATGAATAAAGAAAAAAAAGCAATCTATATGTGGCCTTCATGTTGGAGAAAACCAGTAGCACATGGAGATTGTGGAGCCATTAGCAGCAATAACATTTATGCAACACGTGCTGGGCTATCTATTCTAGCTAAAGGTGGGAATGCTTTTGATGCCGCAGTTGCAGTTTCCCTAACCCTTTCTGTTGTAGAACCGCATCACTCCGGAATCGGAGGTGGATGTTTTTCACTTCTTTATTCTGCAAAGAATAATGAAGTAATTGCGCTCGATGGTAGAGGGATTGCCCCCCAAAAAGCGACTTCAGATCTTTTCATAAAAGATGGCGAAGTGCAGGATGACTGGAAAGATCTTAGTGGACAATCAGTTGTATTACCTGGATTACTTAGGACATTGGATACAATTCTAAAGAACTATGGGACAATGTCCCTTGAGCAAGTATGTGAACCAGCAATAACTTGTGCTCTTGAAGGATTTGGTACGAGTTATACAGGTTCCCTTACGATGTATGACGACTCAGTGGAACGAAAGCTGAAGCTTTCCGAACCATTTCGTAGACTATATTTAAAAAGAGATGGGAGCTTTTATAAATTTGGAGAAGTACAGAAAAATCCCGAATTAGGAACATTATTAAAAAAAATTGCTACCACAGGCGTCGATTATTTTTATACTGGAGATATTGCTAAGAAAATGGTCGACGTAATCAATGAACGCGGGGGGTGCTTTACACTCCAAGATTTAGAAAAATATGAGCCCAAAATAAGGACTACTGTAAAAACTTCTTACCACAATTACGATATAGTATCCTTTGGACCTCCTAGTGGTGGATGTGCCGTTATTGAAATGCTCAATATCCTTGAAAACAAGGATATTCGTAAAACAGGTCATAATACCGCCAAAACTCTGCATACACTTGCTGAAGCAATGAAATTAGGCTTTTCTGATCGTAGTGTAGCCCTAGCAGACCCTGATTTTGTAGATATTGATACCGATTATTTGACAAGTAAAGAATTTGCTGCCCAAAGAGCTGCATTAATAACAGATTCTGCAAATGAATATAAGAGTGCTGAAAGTATTACGCCCAAAGAATATCCTGGAAATACCTCTCATTTTGTCGTAATGGATAAGTATGGTAACGCATTTTCTCAGACTCAGACTGTTAGAGATTGGTTTGGTAGCGGCATTGTTGTAGACGGTTTTGGATTTGTTCTTAATAATGCAATGTCAGACTTTTCGGCAGCTGTTGGCGCCCTCACTAGTCAAGGTCTTACATATGGGATGGCAAATGCTATTGAAGGTGGCAAAACACCGCTTTCAAGCATGTCTCCAACACTGGCCTTCAAAGATGGTAAACCGATACTTGCCATTGGTGCTGCAGGTGGTCCCAGAATTATAACGGGAATTGTTCAAGGCATTGTTAATGCCATCGATTATCACATGTCCCCTGAAACACTGGTCAACATGCCCTATGTCAACTGTTTGACAAAAGCACAAGGGTTGGAAGTTGAATGTGGCATTTCTGAAGATACTCTAGATTTGTTACGGAACATGGGACACTCTATTGTAAAAGTGCCTATCGATCAAGCAATGAGTACGATGCTTAACAGTGTTATGAGAATTGACAATGAATATTTTGCAGCCGGAACAAAGCGAGTTGATGGATGTGGTGGCGCTTTAACTAGTAGTAATCACATAATTCTCGAAGGCATTTGTCAGGAAGATATCTAAATATTCATCAGCCACACAACAATGTGACGAATCTTTAAAAAGGCAGAGAAGCAATAATTGAGTAGGAGAGGGGATTCCTAAATGAAATCCCGATCTCTCACGTACTGTTCGGTACACAGCAGTTTCCTAGTTTTTACAAACTTGCTTGTAATAGCTCGTCATGGTTATATAGCCATGACGGGCTGTTTCTTTGTTAGTAAGGATCAAGTTCAGCATAAAGGCCACTCTTCATGGTTCTTTTCGGCAATTCGCCATGCACTTTCCGCTCCAGAATTGCATGAAACCTTATCATCTGGTATCTCGTTCATAGTGTCTTCCAATGTTTTCAAAGATTTCCTTCATTCAAATCACTTGTTGAACTAAGATAAGTTCTCAAGGCTTCGTCTTCTAGCAATTGGGGCTTTTCTAGAAGGGAAAAAAGTATGAACAAATTGTATGTAAATAATCTTTAATTATTGAAAGTAATTCAAGATTGCTAATGAATTCGCATTCTCCTATATTTTCCAAGACGAAACGAAAACGCACAATCGCTGCAAAATCGCAGCAATAAGTCAATATTATTGACACAGTGCAGCATTGCTGCTATTATAATCATGTGAGGTGCAATATGAATAATTTGGGAAAACGCTTAAAAGAGCGCCGAGAGCAATTAAAATATTCACTGAAAGAAGTGTCTGTAAAAACGGGGATTACCGATTCCCGACTTTGCAGAATAGAAAATGGTCAGTACCCCTGTCAGGCAGGCGACCTAAAACAGCTCGGAACGCTGTATAACCTTCCTGTAATTTCGCTCTTTTTGGATGCCGGTTTTTTGGATAAGAAGGACATTGAAATCTATCAGCATGTATTTTCCGATGTATCTGAATTAGACGACGAAGAAAGAGAACATATCCAGTGGCTGATCAGTCACCTCGCTAAGAAGAAAGGAACAGGCAAATGATTTATAGATTGGGAGAATTGTTCTGCGGACCCGGCGGTATTGCCTGGGGCGCAACGCACGCTGATATTGGAAATCCAGATTTTTGCATTGTTCATCAATGGGCCAACGATTATGATGAAAGCACGTGCGACACGTACAGACGGAATATCTGTCCTGATAAACCGGGAACCGTTTACCATGCAGATATCCGCAAATTTGATATGACCCAACTTGCTCCTATTGACGCGTTAGCTTTTGGCTTTCCCTGCAACGACTACAGTGTCGTAGGCGAGCAAAAGGGCATGGACGGCATCTTTGGTCCTTTATATTCATATGGCGTCAAAGCACTGAAACTCTTCAAACCGCAGTGGTTTTTGGCTGAAAATGTAGGCGGTCTAAGAAATGCCAATGAAGGAAAGGCCTTCACAAAAATTTTGGCAGAACTCCGCGAAGCTGGCTATACTCTGACGCCAAACCTCTACAAATTTGAAGATTACGGTATTCCGCAAGCAAGACATAGAGTGATTATCGTAGGGATTCGGAATGATCTCGACGTAACGTACCATGTCCCCTCTCCTGCGCCTTATGCAAACGTTGATAACACGTGCCGTACAGCTATTGAAAAACCGCCTATTCCGAAAGATGCGCCCAACAATGAGCTTACAAAACAATCCGCTACGGTCGTAAAGAGACTGGGATATATCAAACCGGGAGAAAACGCCTTCACAGCAAACCTTCCGCCGGAACTGAAGCTCAATATCAAAGGGGCAAGAATCAGTCAGATCTATAAACGGCTCGACCCCACCAAGCCTTCTTATACAGTAACGGGAAGCGGTGGTGGCGGAACCCATATTTATCATTGGTCGGAACCCAGAGCCCTCACCAACCGGGAACGCGCCCGTCTGCAGACATTTCCTGATACCTATGTGTTTGAAGGCAGCAAGGAGAATGTCCGCAAACAAATTGGAATGGCAGTCCCCTGCCGCGGCGCCAAAATAATTTTCGAAGCTATCCTGAAATCCTTTGCCGGAATTGAATATAAATTTGAAAAGCCCAATATTGATGAATAAAAGAAAAAATCCTGGAAACAGAACTCATTTGGTTCTATTTTCAGGATTTTTTACGATTTTCTCATAGAGATTCTGCAAATTCGTTAGTGCATTTTTTCGTTTCAGCTGGCATTCCCAGATGACAAGAACCTGCCAGCCCAACTCCTCAAGAGCCTGTTGGTCTTCCTTATCCCGTTCAACATTGCGGTCGATCTTCTTATGCCAATATTCCTCATTAGTCGATGGCCAGACAAATCTCCCACAGTCGTGATGATGCCAAAAACAGCCATTTACGAAAATCACTGTTCTATACTTTTTCAAAACGATGTCAGGACAGCCAGGCAGCTTCCTGACATTTTTTCGATATCGGAGTCCCTGAGAAAATAAATATTTTCTAACCGTTTCTTCAGGCTTTGAATTTGTACTCCGTATATGCGACATATTCATACTGCGCTGTTTTTTCGTATGATTATCCGCCATATTCCAATCGCTTTCTTTCGCGGCCTTATCGCTCCAATGCGTTCATTAGGATTCATCAACTAAATCATAATATATAGCCCCGTCAGGGAGCTTGATATTCGGGACCCATAAAGGCTTTCCGTGCCAGCCTTTTGTTCCCGTTACTTGATACATAGTAAGAACAACCCGATCCGTAAAGGATTTCCCGATTTGCCAGTCATTCGGGGAAAGCAGGGCACCAGTTCCCTGTGCCACATCTCTATTTCGTCTGACAAGCAGGATTCCCTGCGCTGCCGGACGCTCTGCAAGGAGTGTATTAAGAACAGACTGGAATGCCTTCATATGAAAATCAGGGCTGGGAATGATATGGGAAAGAACGGCCTTCATGATTCGCAGGCTGACCTGATAATAAGGTTCCTTCTCCGAAAAATTTTTGAGAAGATCCGAAATAGCGTCTATATCATCATTATCCGGATGGAAAGGATAATAATTGGTTCCACCCGTAACAGTTAGGACGTGATCATTATCAAGAACATTCTTCCTTGTTGGCATCAGCCCATCAGGATAATAGATTTTGATGTCATCAATACCCTTTTCCACCTGAGCAATGATCGAGTTATTCGTCGCATTGATATCGGCAAACAGTTTGTACAAATGCTCATCCATATAAACCATCATCATCCCCGCATCCCGGTCATATCCGAACATACGACTGTGCTGCCACATTGTATCGGCCTGTGGCTTTTTGCTGGTCCGCGTGTAATAAATCGTTTGCAAAGCTGGGAAAGTAACACCGCGTCCAAGCGTATTCCCGCCGATAATAAAATTACAGCCTTCAGAGTAGTCGCTGCTTTCACATTCTGATCTGCCGTTCATAATGAGGACCTTGATTTTCTCTGGATCGTTCAGGAGTTCCGATGCAAAGACAAAGAGTTCCTCAAGAGGCTTTTTCTCAGATTTTGCCGGAGAAAAAGTGCTCCAGGCTTTTTCGAAATAGGCCTTAAATCCGTTATTCAAATGACTGCTGCACCATTCCAGTTCCTTCTTTACCTCTTCTTTAAAATCTTCATGGACAGAAATTCTCACGCTTGGATGAAAGAGACAATTGCAGACAGTTCCGCCGGAAGAGAGCATCTGGGCAGATACGGCCAAATGTCTAACAACAACTTCGCGCAGAGGGTTTTCCAGTGTATCGATGAAGGCAACGTGTTCCGGATTCCCCGTTCCCGGGAAAAAGAAATCACCGCCTAAATAGGCACTTCCAGGCTTGAAGTAATAGATAAAGTAAGGATGCCAGCCAGATTCCATGGTCTGAAGCAAAATGGACTGAGGCGTTCCCGTGACCTGCAGATAGATACTGCTCGAGGAATCATTCTTGATTTTATCAAGATACTTGTTGATGGAAGACTGTTCTCCCTGATTCACCATGGTATTGAGGGATGCCGCATCGGCTTCATCATCGATTACAAAAAGCGGATTGCCCTTCATGAAGCCCGTCGCGCCCAGTATATTGGACCACAGTTTCAATATACGAGCATTCTTCTTTAAGACGATGACAGTAGGTTTGACCAGATTATTTTCGGCAAACAGAGCCGCATCATTTTCCCCACATACACAAAAACCGACAAGGTCGGCTTTTACTCTGTCCAAGGTCTGCTGCTGCAGTACGACGTTATCTGTCGTCAGCAGTACAAAGACAGGAAATCCAAGATCTGCGGCTTTGCACATAATGCCAAAAATTTGGCCCGTCTTACCGGATTGGATATTGCCTAGGAGCAGTCCGATCTTGTGTTCCGTAAAAGAAAAGGTCTTTAAATACTTGTTCCCTACATTTTCGGCAGTCTCTTTCACAGACTCAGCTAATTTAAGATTGCCGCGGTCAATTATATTTTGTAAATAAGCATCTAAATACGGCATAATAACACCTCGACATTATTGTTTATCACTCGTGAAAGCAAGCGTCCAGACATCCAGCATATTCCCATCTTCATCAGCGGCCTGCTTGTCCGTTTTCTGGAAGAGGAGCCGGTCACAGCCATATTCAGCCAGCATTTCTTCGGTAATCATCCCCAGCCTCTGTTCATCTTTAGACGTATCGTTCACAGGCGCAACCAAACCAGCAGCTGCGAGTCTACCCTTCAGCCACCGTCCCATAATAAGCTCATCACCAACAGCACTAAACTGCTTGTTGTTGTCACTTGTCGTATGACCCTTGAACCAATACCCATCATCAGTAACGATGAAAAAAGGCTGATTTTTCTGTGGATAGCCTTCAAGATGGTAAATATCTGCACCAACGGTCAGCTGTGTTTCAAACCAATCACGGGCTTTTCTTTTGTTCCTCGGTGCCGCATAGCAAACATTGATGTTTGACTTCGTATAATGCTTGCCATCATCAAGAAATCTTTCAGCCGCTTTAGGAACTTTGAGTTTGAGATAAAAAGAAATCTTGCTGTCCCGGTTTTGGTAATATTCCACCATATTAGGAGCCAACGGTTCCACAAGTTCAACCTGATTCAAAGAATTATTGTGTTCCCGAATAATCGGCATATCCTTGATTTCATCAATATTTTGGGAACAGCGAGATTCGGCAAGCGTCTCCACATGCCTTGCAATTTCAGCCAGTGCTGCTCTATCTTCAATCAAAACAGAAAGCTCATACTGTCTGCGATTGCCCGCTTCCAATTTCATGACGCCCAAGTTGGCTGATCCGACGACAGCTGAAAATGGCTGCCCATTTTGATAAAAACAGTAAACTTTACCATGATATTTAAAAGGAAGAACGGCCTTTACGGACCCAATTTTTCCAGCAGCCCATTTCTGGTGAAGTTTGACTGCCCTTCGATAGGCTCTTTCATTCATGCCTTCTGTATAATACATTCCCATAACCAAAGAAATCCGCTTGATGCTACAGGATTCCACCATCTGATCAAGCTCATCCAAGGATGCAGCGGAAACATACCCCACTGCAATCCGAACTTCATCAGCCAGTTCCATTTGATGTTTAATTGTTTCCGCAATAGTTTGCTGTCCATCCTTGAGGCCAAGCGGCAGGATATCAGAATATAGAACATCCATAACGATTCTCCTTGCTGTGTCTTTTCATGAAAATTCACGGTCCATGCGCTCTGTATGATATCCCTAGTATAGCATATAAGGTGTAGGAAAAATAAAAAGTATTTCTTCATGTATGTGTCAACATTTTCTCGGGAGACCCCTATAAGATTGTGTTGCAGCCTAATTACAAACAGAAAATGGAGCTTAACTGACCTATGGCTGTGCTGTTTTCCGTATCCCACCAATTCCCCCGTTTTTAATTCCCACGTGTGGAACCATGGGAGATTTCTTCACAGCGCTCCTCAATGCATTACGCAGCTCCGCACTATTCGGGGCTTCTACGGGCTTGGACTTGCTGGACAGCCCTGCTTCCAGCTCTTCATTTTGCAGGCCCGCAAGGACCTTGGCTATGGCTAAGCAGCCTTCTTTCCCCCAGCGACGGCCTTGCTTTTTCCTTCGGTAGGAATACCGTCTTTTGGGCCACGGCCGCCAATTTCATGGCTCCGGCCATGTCCGTGAGGCCTCCCCGGGTAAGAACGCACTCTTTCTCTCCATTCACCTGCCGCATCTACCCTTTGGGATTCCGAGTCGTTATGGGACTTCGGTCTGTTTGGTAGCTTTATCTATCCCGAATTGTCCTTATGCGGTTTCTGTTCGTCAGGTCAGAGGTTTGCCTGCACCTTCCTTCAGATTCCACCTCACGGTGTTGCCTTTGGTGTTCGGCTGTGACTTTCCCACGACTAGGGCAGTCTAGGAACTTTCACCTTTAAGAGTGCGCCCATGCTGGGCGCACAACCAAGCCGGTCATTGCAGCGCTGCTGCAATGACCGGCTTGTTCGTTTCCAGACCAACCCAGAATGGAAACTTCACATATTATTTTTCTGGTATCTTTGTAATAATGCATCAAACATAACAGCAAATGACCATTTTAGGTGTTCTTCCAGAAGAAGTTTTGCCCTTGCCAGATTTTTCATTGCGATGGCTTCCAAAATCTCAAGATGCTGCTTCGTGCTGGTTTCAAAGGTATCTGTAATCTGGTATGCCTGCAATTGCCTGACATTGATGCGTTCTGACAAGCTGGGCATTAACCGCCGAATATAATGGTTAGATGTATAATCGACAATCATGTTATGAAATTGGTTATCGAGTTCATACATCATTTCCGGAGATACAAGGCTCTTGTCTTTTTTATAGAGCGCCAATGCATTTTGAAAACTCTCACACGCTTGCTGAACCATTTTTTCACTCAAGTTATGAATCGTTGTTTCAAGCGCCAAGACTTCCAGAACAGTCCTCACGTTATAGATATCTCTCATATCCGCAATAGACAGTACATTAACAAGTGTTCCCCGGCCATTTAGGGTCGTAACAAAATTCTCACTTTCGAGCTTACTAATTGCATTTTTGACCGGTGTTCTTGAAATCCGCAGTTCGTTGGCAATGGATTGCTCTGTAATGACATCCCCTTGATGAATCTTTCCACTGATAATCTGCTCCTTCAGATAGTTGTAAGCCTCTTCTGCAAGGGACAGTTTCTTGATTTTTCTTGCTTTATAGGGAGTGTTCATTATCGCCTCCAATTCCCACCGCTCAGGTGTCATCAATTCACTAGGTCACGAGGTCTCTTGCCAGCAAGCATATTTTCCAAGTTTTCCAAAGCTCGGTCCTTCAGTGCCTTGAAAGATTCAATGGAAATATATGATACATGCGGAGTTACATAGATATTAGGAACATGGAGGATGGGCTCATCCCCTGCAGGGGGTTCTGTTTTTATAACGTCGAGAATGGCCCCGCCAATTTTTTTACTTTTAACCGCATCTATCAAAGCATCTTCACTGACGACCTTTCCACGGGAAGTGTTGATAAGCCAAGCGGTATCTTTCATATAGGAAAGTGCTGCCGCATCGATCTTATCCGTGTTTTCATCACAGCCTTTTAGATGAACACTAATATAATCAGACCGCTTGAAAATATCTTCCCAAGAAACTTTTTCAACGCCAAGATTGGACATCGTTTTTTTGTCTACGAAATCATCGAAAGCAATGACATGGATACCCAGTGCTTGAGCACGTTTGGCTACTGTCTTTCCAATAACACCCAATCCTACAATACCCAGCGTCTGGTTTTCAAGACGGTGTACCGGTGAAAGAGCCGCCATGGCCCCCCATTTCCCCGCCTTGACATCTTCTACAACCGTACGGCTGTAAAAAGCCAGCCCTTTGTTGACAAAATACATAGCTGCGACAACATAGTCCGCAAGATCCTCTGCACAGTACCCACTGATATTGGTTACAGAAATATTTTTAGTCCGTGCGGCAGCGACATCGATGCGGTCATAACCGCCGCCATACACAGCAATGCCCTTGCAGTTTTCCAACCGATCAATAGTACTTTTAGGAATGGAAGCATACACTTGGGCAAGAATCCCGTCCGCGCGATAGCCAAATTCCTTCAGGTCCTTTTCATAATCATAAGTGGAATGACGAATCTCAACACCTGGATACTTTGCTTCAAGCACTTCTTTTTCTACATCATAGTCTTTCCATTCTTCGTCAATGATCCAAATCAGCATAACAAGTTACCCTCCTTATTTCAAGAAAATGGTCGTAACCGATGGAATATACGTAACCGCGCCGAGAACAAGAATCAGCGCACCAATCAGCAGAATGAGTTCCTTTGACAAGGCCTCCATTTTGACCTTTGAAATGGCTGTTGCAACAAAAAGGTTGATGCCATAAGGCGGTGTGCAGAACCCAATGGCAAGATTCATGGTCAACATGATGCCAAAGGTAATGGGGCTCATGCCAAATTTCCTACAAATCGGCAACAGAATCGGCGTCAAAATGATGGTTGCAGGAATGTTGTCAATGAACATACCGACAAGGAGCAGGAGCAGGTTGATGAGAAGGAGAATGACGAATCCATTTTGGCTGATACTAGTAATGAACCCGGCAATCTTCATCGGAATCTGTTCCATGGTCAAGAGGGCTGCAAAGGCGGTCGACAGACCAACCATGAACGTCGTCGCCCCGTTGATAACAATGGCATCCTTGAGCGCCTTATAGGTGGAAGATCCATCCAGTTCCTTATAAACGAAACGCCCTACGACATAGGAATAAACAACAGATATAACGGCTGCTTCCGTCGGCGTAAATTTACCGGAGTAGATACCGCCCAAAATGATAACAGGGGAAAGAATGGCCCAAACCGCATCCTTAAACGTGGCCCAAATGACACTGGCACTGGGTGGTTCCGTGCTGCCTCGATAGCCGCGTTTTTTCGAAACAATAAAGCACACAATCATAAGGGCGACGCCCATTAATATGCCTGGAAGGAAGCCTGCTGTAAAAAGACTGGTAATGGATGCGCCTGAAACCACACCATAAATGACAAAAGGAACAGAAGGAGGAATAATAACCCCGATGGTTCCTGCTGCTGCAGTCAGTGCAGCGGAAAAAGGCTTGCTATAACCATGCTCCACCATTTGAGGAATCATGAAAGCCCCCACTGCCGATACGGTTGCTACTGCAGAACCGGAAATTGCTGCAAAAAACATGCAGACAATAATGGTGACCATACCAAGTCCACCCGTAATATGCCCAATAAAGCATTCAAAAAAGTTGACCAAGCGTTTTGCAATCCCGCCGCCGCTCATTAGGTTACCAGCGAGCATAAAAAAGGGGATGGCCAAAAGAGGAAACGAGTCCACACCAGCAATGCTGTTTTGAGCAATCATAAGTGTCGGCATGGATGTAAAATGCAGCATAGTAACGAGGGTTACCATACCAATCGCGTACCCAATCGGGACACTGAGCATGAGCAATAAAATAAAGAGTCCAAACAAAAATACAGCTTCCATGATTATCCCTCCCGCCCATTATTTTGGGACACGCAGCGAATATACAAGCTGTATACCAAGCGCAGGCTTAAAAAGAAGGATGCCACAGGCAGCGCTGCATATACATAAACAAGAGGTGCCCGCATCCCAGAAGAAAGGGTATTTCGAGAAACCATGGACTGACAGAGGTCAGCGCCCTTTACCACCAAGAAAATGTTAAAAGCAAGCCACACAGCCTCTACAAGAATTCTGAGCATATTTTTTGCTTTTTCACCAGGAAGCCAATTATAGATCATCTCCACTTTGATATGTTCTCCGTAAGCAAAGGCAAGGTCAGCCCCAAGCCAAATCTGCCAAATGAAGATATAGCGGGATAATTCCTCAGACCAAGACAGGGAGGAATTAAAGGCACCTCGCATAATGATTTGGAGAAAGATCAATAAAGTGTTGAATATCAGGCTTCCAATAAGGACCTTTTCTTCAATATAGGTCCATTTATTGAGTACGGCCTTCATAGCAGTCCTCCTTCTAATAGAGGGACTATGAAGCAGACGCCTCAATAGCCCCTATTCCCTACTTATTGATTATATTTTTCACACAGGTCAAAGAGCGCCTTACCAAACTTAGCTTCATACTTGTCATACATAGGCTGCAGGGCTTTTCTCATAGCAGATTTCTGATCAGCTGTCAGTATGTTGGTCTGCAGCTTGCCAATCGTTTCCAGATCTTTGATGGCCTTTTCGTTATCTGCAAGTTCCATCTTGCGCTGTTCATCTACATATGCTTTTGCTTCTTCCTGCAGAATCTTCTGGTTGTCGGCAGAAAGGGATTTGAACTTCGCATCGTTAATGAGGAACGCCAAGAAGTTATGAACATGTTCATCAATAGTGGAGTACTTCTGAACTTCATAGAACTTATTGGCAAAAGTCAGGGATGGTGGATTTTCCTGAGCTTCTACCGTACCTTGCTGAAGTCCTGTGTAAAGTTCCGTAAAGCTCATCGGAGTCGGATTAGCACCCAGCGTTTTATAAAAATCGATGAAGATTGGACTTTCCATGACGCGCATCTTAAGTCCCTTCAAATCTTCTGGCGTTACGATTGGTTTCACCTTGCTCGTTGTACTCCGAGGGCCATTATAGGAATACCCTAGAATATCGATTCCCTTGGAGGCAATCTTCCCGTTAAGTTCCTTCCCTACATCACCATCGAGCGCCTTAAATGCGGCTTCGCTGGATTTAAATAGGTAAGGCATGTCAAGGACACCGAATTCGTCATTATAGGTTGTCAGAACAGACGTGGAAGGCAAGGCCATATCGAGCGATCCCGTTGCAACCGCTTCGGAAAGCTGAACATCGCCGCCTAGCGCACCATTTGGATAAATTTCAATCTTGAGACTGCCTTTGGACCGTTCTTCTACTTTCTTTTTGAAGTTGAGGAGTGCTTTATGGGTAGACCGGTCTTCCGGTTCTACATGACCAATTTTTAAAACTGTTTCAGAAGCCTTGCCGGCCTCTTTCTTTTCCCCGCCACATCCGGCCAATAAACCAATACTTACCAACAAAGATAGGGACAAACAAACCAGTTTGCTTCTTTTCATGGGAACGCCTCCTTAACAAATACTCTTAGAATCGGTCAATCCATAATGGTCACAGTTTCATGATCAGCATCAATAATGACAGTGTCTCCCTCCTTCACGGTTTGATAAAATTCGGGCTCAACTTGAGAAACCATAGGAATCTCAAAGAGAATCGCACTGGTTACGAGCACAGTTTCTGGATGTTCAACAATCATGCCTTTGGGCTGGGAATTTTCCTTCATCAGCTGGAAAAGACCGTCAGCCTGTACAACAGAACTGCCTTTCCCGCTTGGGAAAATCATAATTTTACCAGAAATACTCTTGTGCTCCAAGCTATGTCCTTCTTCAATCACAACACCCGTTTTGGGGTCAATCAGATAGAACATGACATCATCTGTGGAAATGATAGCTGGCCCTTCGCTGCGGCCATCCGAGATTTTATGGCATTTAAAAGATTTCATGTTATTTGACCTCCCCTGCTACGGCCGATTCGATACAAGTATCGAGGTCGCGAATGACAAAGCGGATTCCCCTGCGCTGCGGATAATACGCACATTTCGGGGATTCCGTAATTCCGATTTTACCCTTCAGGAAGTGCCAGCACGGCTGATCCGGGCATGTATCAGGAATAACATGGGCACCAAGAGCCTCCAGTTCATCATAGATTCCCGTACGTTTGGTCATCTCGCATACATGTTCACCCGAAAGGATATACATCGGGACAGCAAGTTTTCGACCATTAAGCTGTTTCAGGATGTGATCACATTCATGGAAAGAAAAATGCGGACAGCCAAACATGGCAAAATCAATCGGCTGATGACCAGGAAGAGAAATGCTTTCAAGAACCTCCGCCAAATCATCATTGGTAATCGTCACGACCCGTTCAGGCTCCTTCCCTCCAAAGGCAGTCTTGATATCAGGAGCTTCCGGCGTAAATCCAGGAATATGATACATATCATAGGAACCAGATGTATTGAGTTCAGCCCCTAAGTTGCGGAGCGCTTCCTTGGTAATATTCTTTGGCAGTCCGGCAAAAACCGGAATCCCATGACCAATCTTCTTCCCGCACATACCAAGGATATGGTAGTCTGCATCGCATTTAATATCCGCCTCGACCTGTACGAGGATATTGCCATGACGGTTTTCATCAAGAAGAAGGCCATATTCAGGAACATACCCCGTAATTGAAGCAAAGAGTGCCGAATTTGCACCTTCCCTGTTGGAACGAGCCCCCCAAATCGAATTCACATAGGGTGTAGCACTAGATTCCGAGAAGGCACATATTTCGCCAAACAAAGGAACATTCGTATCCATATAAGGTGTGCAATTATAGCTAAGTTCAGCACCCAATGCACGATATGCCCTATCTGTGCGTTCCATCTCCTCGTAGTCCTTATTCGTTACAACCCCCATCTTCTTAAAATAGCTTAGGCAAAAGCCGGGGTTGACCGTCGGACGAACGCGGCACTTAGCACCTAATCCAGCAAGCTTTTCTGCAAGCCAGCGATCTGCGTCCTGATTACTTAGCGCTACGTGGGCTCTAGTAATAGGGACCATTCGTTCCGCACCAAAAGATTCGCCAATCGCAACCTGGACTTTCATGGCAAGTTTTGCGCCCTCACCAAATTTACCATCCAATAGGTCTTGCTGGTCCTGTGTTAATTTCATCAACTTTCCCTCCCTCTTAAGCTGTATACAGGTCGAATGCATCTTTGATGCACCCAGTATACTCGAGGACAAAAGAGGCAAGCAAATTTTTGAACGTTTAGCACATGCGATCGGCTTATCTTTTGGTTTTTTATTACTTTAGTGTAACATATGCAATGGTCAGGAACACATTTTCCTATTTTTGATTGTTCGCTTTTATCTAAGTCATTAAATTTACTCTCTATTATATAACGATCAGCTTAGGATTTATTTATTTTATGACTATATGTTTTAAAATTATTCATCAAACTGATTTAGTTATTTAAAAATAAGAAACTGAATTCAGTGATACAGTATACAAAATCCATTAAAATCGCCATTTTTGGTTGTTTAAGCCCAGAAATCAGAACTAACACCATTATTTTTATTTCTTTTTCCGCTGATTATTGCCCTATAGCGAAAAATAATCCTGCCGCAATTCAGATGAAATGCGGCAGGATTATTATCTGTCTATTTTTATTTTAATATCTTATGAAATGTTCCATTTTATTATTTTTGTCTAAATTTATCCCATTAAAGCTTTTTAAGCTCATTTTTCAAGGTAAGTTCAAGTGTTTTCAGTTTTTTACTGCCAATAATATCGTTCAATCCGTATCGAACATTTTTCACATAAATAAGATTTCCTTTTTTCGTTTCCTTCAACTGATAACCCCTCTACCGACCATTCGCGCTGAGATAGAAGATCGCTCTTATCTTGTTTACCGATTTAGAGTCAAAACTTCTTTCATCACATCAGCAAGAGCCAAGGCGGCCTTAGAATGATAGCCACCTTTTGGCATGGCAATCGAAAGCTCAACAGAAGTTCCATCTTTTCCTAATGAGATAAATTCAGCGCCCTGGAAATATCTCCGAGAGCTGTAATAGGTAAAGGCAAGGCCAATTCCCCCGGATCCCATTGAAGCCGCAAACAAAGCAGACAGATTTTCATTATGGACAATCGGGGAAATATGATGGCGGGCAAATATTTCACGTGCTTTTTTCCCGAGGATGGTATCATAGCCGCTTAAGATAAATTCATATTGCGAAATCTCATGGATATCAATGAACCAAGGCGGCGTCTCTTGAAGGTTATGCCGAGTCCCTTTCCTGACTTTCTTCATAATGGGGTGATGAGGATGCGCAATCAAACAGATTTCATCGTCCATAAGAAACGCTGAGTCAAGATTTTTTGCAGCTTTCCCGAGAACAAGCAGAGCCAGATCGAGGTCGCCGCGCTGCAGCATATACTCTAGATCCACAGAATCCCCCTCAACAATATTGACATGCACCCCGGGGTATTTGTTGGCAAAAGCAGTAATCACGGGTGGCAGCAGATAAGATCCTCTAAAGGTGCTCACACCAAGGATGACTTGTCCACTATGAAGTTCACTGATATCCTGCATAGCATCTTGGACTTGATGATATGCATTGATTGTTCGATAAGCAAATTCAAGGTAGAGCTTTCCCGCTTCCGTTAATCTGACTCCCTGATGACGCCTTACAAATAAGGGATATCCCAGAGACGTCTCCAAGGTCGTCAAATATTGGGATAGACTGGATTGGGCCATATAAAGCCGTTCTGCGGCTTTTGAAATGCTCTTTTCTTCAGCGATGGCGATGATATATGAAAGTGTACGGGTATCCATCAATAAGCCTCCAATACGAATGATTTTTACGTTTTTCTTAGGCAGTATCTTTCCGTTCCGCTATTTAATTCATCGGTTTTTCCTATACATATTATAACAAATTATCTGATTCTTATATATTTTCCTTTTTCTTATAATGAATTCATGAAATCGTCGAATCATTCAAAAAAGGGGGATAATCCATGAGTCGTGTTTCTTTAAAAGGTATCTGTGATATGCATGTCCACACCAATCCAGATCTGCGTCATCGGGCCTATTCAGATTTGGAGCTTGCTGACGCGGCCGTCCGTGTTGGGGCGCGGGCCATCGTCATCAAGAGTCATCTTGGGTTCACGGTCAATCGTGCGGCAATTGCTACTGAGTATGTACAGAAACGGTATGGGGACAAGACCAATTTCACCATGTTCGGCGGCGTTGTCATGAACAAAATTATCGGTGGCATTAACCCTGAAGCGGTCGAAAAGGGACTCAAACTGGGGGCAAAAGTGATTTGGCTGCCGACCCAATCTGCCCGGAGGCATCTGGAAAAATTGGGGCAAGATCCCAATCAAGGTATTACACTGGTTGAAAATGGCAAGGTTGTACCCAAACTAAAGGACATTTTTCAGCTCGTCAAGGATCATGATGCCGTTCTAGCAACAGCCCATGTTTCACCGGAAGAAGCCTTTGTTGTCGTCGAAGCAGCCAGAAATGCAGGGGTAAAGAAAATCGTCATCACTCATCCAGAATGGTGGGTCTGTGACTATACGATTGAAGACCAGATTCGCCTAGTCAAAGACTATGATGTCATTCTGGAACGCTGCTATGCTCAAAATATGGGGAAAGGTCAGCCTTACCACCTAAATCTCAAGGACAATGCAACCCTCATCAAAGAAATCGGCTATCGCAACATCATGGTGGCCACTGATGGCGGACAGGTTGAAAATCCAGATTGGGAAACAGAAATCTACGAATACATGCACTATCTTGTGGAAGCGGGAATTCCTGAAGAACAAGTCTATTACATGACAAAGACCATTCCTTACCGTCTGCTCGGCATTGATGATGAACCAGAAGGTGCCGTAAAAGACTGATTGACTTGTGAAAGGAGCCTGATCAACATGTTAAGCGCCATTATCATTGCGGCCATTGCCGTTGCTATTTTTCTCGGTTATAAGACCAAACTGAACACCGGTCTCTTTTGTATTGTTTTTGCCTACATCATTGGATGTCTGATCATGGGACTCAAACCAAAACAAGTCATTTCTTTTTGGCCTGTGAGCACAATGTTTGTCATCCTTTCCGTATCCCTCTTCTATAATGTCGCCGCAATCAACGGGACGCTGGAAAAGATGTCAGGATCCCTGCTTTATTCCTGCCGAAAATTTCCAGGTATGCTTCCCTTTGCTCTATTTGCCGTAGCCGTCATCCTTTCCATTATGGGAGCAACGTATTTCACTGTCCTAGCCTTCCTGGCTCCCATTACGATGGTCATCTGCGATGAATCCAAAATGGATAAGCTGACAGGCGCTATTGCCATTAACGCGGGGGCCCTTTGCGGTGGTGATTTCCCGACCTCAAATCTAGGCGTCATTTTCCGCGGTCTTGCTGACACAGCCTATGAAGCCAACAAGAATTTAGCAGCCCTCGATACCTTTGCCATGGAAATGGAGATTTTTCTCTTTTCCCTCGTCTTTTCCGTACTACTGATCACCATCTTTAAATTTGGGGTCAAAGCCAATCGAAATATCGGGGAAGGGGTAGTCTTTAAGAAACCTGAAGCATTTACGGGAAAACAAAAGACAACCTTGACCTTGATGATTGTCATGATGATTGTTGTTCTTGCCTTCCCCTTGCTTAAGATTTTTATGCCATCTCAGCCCTTCATCAAGTACATGGCGGGAAAAATTGATGTTGGCCTAGTTGCCATCATCTTTGCTGTCATTGCCCTGCTTCTTGATTTGGCCCCACAGAAAGAGGCCATTGCCAAAATACCTTGGAACACTATTGTCATGATTGCAGGCGCCGGCATGCTGATTGCCGTTGCCGTCAAAGCAGGAACCATCACCATGCTGAGCAACTGGGTCGGAAGCAACGTGCCAAAGCCCTTGATTCCAATCGCCTTTTCCATCATCGGGGCCATCATGAGCTTCTTCAGCTCGACCACAGGTGTTGTAACGCCAGCACTCTTCCCGCTCATTCCTGGTCTTGCCAGCTCTACGGGAATTGCCGCACCGGTTCTTTTCGCCTGCACGGTACTCGGTGCACAGTCCAGTGCCATTAGTCCCTTCTCCTCTGGCGGATCCCTGATTCTTGGTTCCAGCCCGAAAGAAGAAGACCGTAATGAGCTCTTTAACCGGCTGCTTCTTATAGCTGTACCGACAAGCGTCATTTGCTGTGCCCTGTTCAACTTCGTTGTTGCCTTTATCTTTTAAAAGACGCACATCCAAAAAGGACCTTACGATTTCATAAACCGCAAGGCCCTTTTCAGTTATATCATATATTGGACTTAGACAAGTGCACAAGGCTTCATTTTACGCAGAGGGATTCTTTTCCTCTGCTTCTTTTCTTTCTTTGAACTCTTTTTGGATAGCTTCTAGCTGTTTTGGATCATCAATCAGTTCGAGAGCAGCGTCAGCAAGGATCTTGGCGCCAAACTGCACGGCCTGATGGGCTTCTTCAGATTTACCGGCCGCAATGAATTCCGGCGAATGGGAAGAGGTTCCATCGGGGACAAAGGCGACCCGGATACAGGAGCCCGGAACACGGTGCATGACATTAGCAAAGTCCGTAGAGCCTGTCCGTTTCCGTGCAGACTGACAATTAGGTGCGTTCAGCGCCATGGCATGTTTCATGAGGAGATCATTGAGCGTAAGATTCGGAATCTTGTTATCAAGAATCTTCCCCACCTCGGCATTGACAGTTGTTTCTGTCATCAGAGCGGCTCCGTTATAGATATTTTCCATGCGGTTCATGATTTCCTTGACAAGACCAACTGTTCCGGCCCGAACCATAACCTGAGCCTGCGTAAAGCTTGGCACGACATTTGCGGCAGTACCGCCTCCATCAATGATATTGTAATGAATCCGCACATCATCAGGTACATGTTCCCTCAGGCATTCAATTCCGTGAAAAGCAAGCATCATGGCATCAAGGCTGCTTCGCCCGGCTTCCGGTTTGAGGGCGGCATGAGCGGCCTTACCGTGATAAGTAACTGTATATTCAGCATTTGCAAGACTCTTGATGTCTGTCTGCGTTGCCGGTCCACCATGCATCATAAGTGCCACATCTAGTTCCTCAAAGGTGCAGCCTTCCTTGATCATGATATATTTGCCACTGATATTTTCCTCGCCCGGTGTGCCATATACGGTCAAGGTAAAGGGGATATCTCCGGCGGCTTCCTTGATAGCGTTTGCCGCGCCCAAAATAGAGGGTCCCTGAAGCTGATGGCCGCAGCCATGTCCCATGCCGGGCAGGGCGTCAAACTCACACAGAAGGCCGATATTAGGCCCGCCTTCCCCATTTTTCCAAATGGCCCTAAAGGCCGTTTCCAAGGAGCCAATCCCACGTGTCACAGCAAAACCATGGTCCTCAAGATACTGGGTAAGAAGGGCGCTCGACTTATATTCATGCGGACCGATTTCCGGATGATCAAAGAGGGTATCCGCCATCTCTGTCAGCTCTGGAAGATGAGTATCTATCCACCGATTTGCTGTCTCAATTTTTTTCTTCAGCATCATTTATCATTCTCCTTTATCACATTACATAGGTCCCAAGTGAATCATTTGGGCAATCAGGGTCATGACGCATCCCGTCACGAGCCAAATCAGGAAAAGTTTCCACATGAAGCGCATCCACCGGTCATAAGGAATATTGGTCACGCTCAGAGTTCCCATAAGGGCGGTCGATGTCGGCAGGATGAAATTACAGAATCCATCGCCAAAGTTAAAGGCAAGGACAGTGGTCTGGCGGGTAACGCCCAGCACATCAGCTAGTGGAATAAGAATAGGCATAACAGCAACCGCCTGCCCACTCCCTGAGGTCAGGAAAAGATTGATGAGCGTATTGGCAAGGACCATTCCTGGAGCTATGATGATGGGCGGAAGACCGCTTAGTAGCTCTGAGGTTGCATGAACAATCGTGTAGGTAATCTTTCCGGCATCCATGATGCCGCTGATGGCGGTTGCCATCCCAATGATGAAAGCTGCCCCAAGCATTTGCTTGCTGCCATCTAAGATGTCCTTGCATACCGTATTGACAGGCGTTCCAATCATAAGATCTGCAACGACGCTGTAGGTCAGGAACATCGCTGCCATATGAGCCATACCCCATTTTAGGACAATCGCCCCATAGATGATTACGGCAAAAGCAATCACTAGAAGGACCAAGGGAGCCAGCATCCTTCCCGTAAGCTCACTGGCGGCTTCAAGGTCCATTGTCGCTTCTTCCGCTTTCATTTCCTGATCAAGATCAAACATTGGACTCATCGTTGGATTTTTCTTGATTTTCTTCGCATATCGGATAAGGTACCAATTTGTTACGATGTAAAAGACCACAAAACAGGCCGAACGATACCAGAGACCGGAATAAGCTGGCAGTTCCGCAATATCCTGTGCGACTACAGTCGTAAACATATTGAATGTGCCTGTCGAAAACCCGATAGCCCCGCCCAAGACCATGATGGCTTCGCCGGTGATAGAGTCAAGACCCATCGCCATGGCGAGCATGACCATAACGGGAGCAAAAGGAATAAATGTATTGACGCCCTGCGTCGTGCAGATGAGGCCAAAAATTAAAGTCAAAACGGGGATGAAGACTTCCAAACGATTGGAAAAATGCTTAGCCCCTTTGGCAAGAATGGCCTGCAAAGCGCCAGTCTTCGTCACAACATGGAAAGCTGACCCAGCCATGAAAATCACCATCATAAGGTCAATTCGCTTGCTGAAGGACTTGATAATGTAAAGCGGAATAAGAAGGGGATTGACGGATGCTGATTGGATATAATGGAATGTTGCCGGATCTACAACTTTTCTTCCGGATGCGCTCTTTACAAAATCATAGGTCCCTGCTGGAACCACCCAAGTCAGTCCCACAGCAATGACAATCATCACAAAAATAATGACAAATGTGTGGGGGAAAGAGACTTTCTTCACTTTTCTTGTTTCCATATAACCCCATCCTTTCTAAGTACAGATTTCTTTTGAATCAAATCTCCATTGGAATTGATTCTTTCCGTGTCTTATTATAGAATAATCACAATAGATTGACTAATTGTATTTCATTCATCTTGATAAATAATCTCAATAAATCGCTTATTGAGATATATTATATTTGTGTGCCAACTCGACGCCTGCACCTAGGGAAAGGAGGCCTTCTCGAGGCCATGGATATTAAAAGAAAACAATATCAATATCTTTGCACCTTGGCTGATACGGGGAACTTTCATCAAGCCGCAGACAAGCTTTTCATCACTCAGCCTACACTTAGCCTAGCCATCAAAAAAATGGAAAAAGAACTGGGAACAGCCCTATTTAAGAGAAGCCGCACCACCCTTACTCCTACGGAAGCAGGTGAAATCATGATTGCCTACGCAAAGAAAATCCTCAATCTCGAAGAAAAGATGGAACAGGAATTGCAGCAGCTGAAGACAACGCATGTCAGCCAGCTGCGCATCGGGACCTACCAAATCCTTTACTCAGGAATCATCCCATCCCTCGTAGCCGCGCTCCGCAAAGAAAAACCATCCCTACAGATCAAGACAAAACATATGCACGATCAGATCCTTGAAAGTGCACTATTCAACAATCTTCTGGACGTGATTCTTTGCATACAAAATCGGAAAAATCCCTTTTTTGATACCATCCCTCTCAAAAAAGAATATGTTCTCGTTGCCATCGTCCCTACCCATCCAGCCTGCCGAAAAGCGCAGTACCGGGATGACCTTCCCTATCCATATCTTGACATCCACGCCCTGAATCATGAACCCGCTTTTTTTCAGTTCAAAGGACAGCAGATCCGTTGGCAGCAAACAAAACTCATTGAGGAAGCTAAATTTGAGCCCAGCAGTATCGAAGAAGTAGACAGCATCAATCTAGCCATTCGGCTCGCTTCGGAAGGGCTGGGTGTCGCCTTTACGATGCGCTCCTATGTCCCGGCCATGACTATTCATAAACCTATTCGCTATTTCATTACAGGAAACACGGAGACTGCCCCAATCCTATCTATCTGCACCTTGCGAAACCGCTCCAAGGAACCCCTGCTTCGCACATGTATTAGGATCATAAAACGAATCCTAACGGAAAATAAGGGCGATTGATGAACTTGGGAATGTCTATATTCTTGACTGTCTGCCAGAAAAGTGCTTTTACGATAAAATTAAAAAAAGGCAGAAGGACTTGCTCTTGGAACAAAGAATTAAGGTGAGCTGTGAAGAATACTTTTTCTATGAACAACCCTGCAGTTTAGTGCGTTTCATACAAACTAAACTGCAGGGTTGTTCTGTCCGCTGGTGCAAGCATATGAAATCCTCAGACTAAACTTTCAAACTATATTGTATTTTTCGGACATATATGATCTAATGAGAGCATATGATAGGGTGATTATGAGGAGGCATTTTCAGTGGCCATTCAGAATGCAACAAAGAAAACAATGAAGGAGTACCTAAACAGTAATTATTATATTCCTTCCAATCAGCGTGACTACACTTGGGAAGAAGATCAGCTGGCAGATTTTTGGGACGATCTAAAATCTGTTGTGGGATTAAACGAAGCCAGACATTTCTTTGGTCAAATTGTTATTTATAGTGAGACTGATAGTAAAGGAAAGTCAAAAAAATATGTCGTTGATGGGCAGCAGCGTACTGTTACTTCCATGCTCTTTTTACGAACTCTTCAATATGTGGCAGATAACCTCATTAAAGAGATAACAGGAGACGATGCTGATGCTGAGGACGCTAAAGATGCTTTAAAAAACTTCGATTCATCAATCATTCAAATTTTAGGATCTAGAGCTGGAAAATATACCCCTGATTCCAAACTCCATCTGACCTTTGAAAGTGAGCTGGAAGAAAACGACTATTATGGGAAACACATCATGGGTGGTGAGCCTTCTTCAGAAAAGCAAAAGAATTCAGCTTGTGATCATATGCGTTTCGCCTATAACTATCTTCATACAATGTTCTCCAAGGCAGTAGATGCTTGTAAGGATCTTGATGAAAAAATTCGGTTGCTTCATACCTACCGAGATGCTTTCTTTGATCAGTTCGAAGTAATGTATATCGAAACCAATGACTTGGGAGAATCGTACGTAATATTTGAAACCTTGAATGCAAGAGGCAAAGAACTGGAAACATCAGATCTTCTAAAGAACTACGTTTTCAGCAAAGCGGGCGGAAACTTACAAACCGTACAGCAAAAATGGAAAAATATGTCCTCGAAGCTTCATGGCCTCGATTTAACAAAGTACATCCGGTACTACTGGAATGCTATGCATGGGGTTGTTCGTGAACGTAATCTTTACCGAGAAATCAGCAAGGAGATTAAATCCCCTAAAGAAAGTGCTGATCTTGTAGATGATCTGCTCTATCTTGCATCTTATTTTCATGATGCAAATACACCGGATAACTGCGATGTTTATGAAGATGATGAAATTATCGAACGGCTCTCAAATCTCCATACACTGAAAGCGACCTCATTCGTTCCCATCTTGTTGGCACTGGAAATGAAAGGCAACCAATTCAAAACCGAAGACAAAGTAAAAGTTTTATGGGCCATCGAAGTTTACGTTTTTAGGAATTCCACGATCTTAGGAAAACTGGCGAATAAAACGGAAGTCTTTTTTGCCGAACTCGCTAAAGATATTTACGAAGAGAAGTTGCAAAAGAGCGAAGACATTATTGAAAAAATCAATGATGAGCGTGTTCCTGATAAAACTTTTGAGAATCAGTTCCGTGAATTCAGCACACAGACGACCAACTACATCCGCTATATTTTTTCAATGATCCATGACCACTTGTGTTCTAACCAAGAAACACAGCTCAATCCCAATGCCAAGGATGTTAACATCGAGCACATTCTTCCTAAAAACATAACCAATTGGAAAAACATAGATGCCAAGACTCAGGAGAAATACTTATGGCGGTTGGGGAATTTAACACTGTTAGACAACAAGCTTAACAAAAAAGGTTCAAATCATACCTTTGCAGAGAAAAAGGAAGCCTATAAAAAGTCCAAAATTGAGACGACAAACTCCCTCACTAAGTACGATGAGTGGACACCAACGCAGATCGAAGAAAGACAGAAAGAACTTGCCAAAATCGCTCTCGAAATTTGGAAATAAGGTTTGAAGGCAACTGAGCAAAAGGACGCTTCTGCATACAGTGCAGAAACGTTCTCTTCCTTTCCCCCTCTTTTCCAAAACCTTTCTATCAATTTTCAGATAAATTAGTTATAATTGACTTATCAAGTTCAAATTTCTCATTTCCTGTCATAAAGGAGGTTCCCTATGCTGACGCTATCTGACATCTATGAGGCTCAAAAACGGCTTTCCCCTTATGTGTTCCGCACGCCTGTAATCCGTCTAAAAACCCTTGATGAAGCGCTTCATTGCAAGGTCTATGTCAAGGCGGAGAACATGCAGAAGATCAATGCGTTCAAGATTCGCGGTGCGCTCAATAAAGCGCTGCAGCTTTCGCCGGAGACGCTAAAGAATGGCATTGTGACGGCTTCTAGTGGGAACCACGGTCGTGGAGTCGCTTTCGCAGGAAAGCTGCTCGGCGTACCGGTAACAGTCGTCATGCCGGAACACGCACCAGAGGTGAAAAAGGCAGCCATTAAGGCGCTTGGTGCAGAGATTGTCCTTTGCGAAAAGTCCCAGCGCTTTGTTATTGCTGAACGGATTACAAAGGAAAAAGGAGCCTGCTTCATCCATCCTTTTGATGATTACGATGTCATGGCGGGCCAAGGAACGGCGGGTCTTGAGATGATGAACCAGCTGCCGAAAGTGGACAAGATTGTCGTGCCGGTTGGAGGAGGCGGCCTCATCAGCGGCATTGCAACGGCCGTCAAGGGAACGGCTCTTTATTTTTTTACTCGGAGCACAAATCGCTCCGATTCGATGAAATTATATGCCCCCATTGCTTAAGAAAAAATTCTTTTGAGAGCAATGGGGGCATGATGTTTCGTAAAAAGTTACGTACCACAATTTCATTTTTAAGACGCCCGAAAAAATGCCGTCGGCGGGCGGGCCACTTCTAGGAATTTTTTCGGATGACAGAAGAAACCTTTTTCGCCTACGGTCCATATCGACCCATTTGCTTTGTCAAACGCGGCAGGCTTCCTAGCAGTACCCCACTTCTTGTACGGCGTCGTCAGCCTGCTTCGCGTTTTTCCTAGCATCTGGGGCAATCTGGAACCATATTCGAAAAAGGTAAATGGAGAAAAGATCTGCCGCGGTTTTGCAATCATCACTTGCATAGAGGTTCTTTTCATATTGCTTTTTGTGAATTCGGTTCAGATGGGTTCAGATACGAGGAGCCCCCGCTTCCACCGACGACGGCGTACGGTTTGTGTACGTCTAGGAGGTTGGGAGTGTGGGCGACAAAGTAGATGGGCCCATATGGGCCGAAGATTACAAAAAGCTTCCGCTTTGATGAGCTGGGTGCGGGAGGTGACGACACGTGGTTAGGAGGGGGAGCGCCCAGGCGTCAACTTCCCCCAAACGTGAGACGGTCCTTTGTACGATAGGCCATGAGACCATTGCTTCAAATCGATCTTTTCTAATGCAATGGACTCACGTTCTACATCAAATCGGCGCGATTTTTGCGCCGAGCTATAAATCTATGCGCCCTTTGTGCCCGCTACACGGAAAGTTTCAAAAAGGGAGAACCTACTCTGGTGACCATTGGAGACACCATTGCCGATGGGACGATGACGGCAAAGCCTGGTGAAAAGACCTTTCCCATTGTGCGGGAAAAAGTGGATGGTATCATCCCTGTAGAAGAAAAGTTCATCCATCGGGCAGTGAAGCTTCTGCTCCTTGAAGGGAAAATCCTGGCAGAACCGAGTTCCTGCATGACCCTTGGGGCTGCGCTCCAGGGCGCCCTTCCTGTCAAGGAAGACGACAATGTCATTTTCTTTCTTTCAGGCGGCAATGTGGATCTCTCCCTCATTGAAAAAATCTGCGCAGAAAAGTAAGGATCCGTTATGGTGAAAAATCCTGTACCTCAAGGAAAATACGTTCCTGCCGTCAAGCGGAACGGTTTCATCTTTACAGCAGGCATGACGCCGCGGAAAGACGGCGTGCTGATTCAAAAAGGCAAGGTCGAAGCCGGAGTTCCTCTTGAAACGTACCAAAAAGCCGTGGAACAGGCGGCGAAAAATGCCCTCACAGCGGCGCAGAACACGCTAGCGCCAGGCGAAAGGATAGTCCAGATCATGCAGCTTGTGGTCTACGTCAACGCGGGACCGGACTTTACGGAACACACGGCCCTAGCAGACTTTGCCTCTGCCTACTTAGCGGAAAAGCTCGGGCCTGCGGGGATTAGTCCCCGTGCGGCCCTTGGCATGGCAAGTTTGCCGAAGGAGGCAGGTGTGGAGGTATCTATTGTGGCGTGTTATGTTTAGCCGGAGCACAAATCGCTCCGATTCGATGAAGTTATATGCCCCCATTGCTTAAGAAAAGATTCTTTTGAGAGCAATGGGGGCATGATGTTTCGTAAAAAGGTCCCGTACCACAATCTCATTTTTAAGACGCCAAGATAAAATGGTGCCCTTGAGGAGGGCACTTTTAGTTTTTTTCGGATGATAGAAGAACCCTTTTTCACCTACGGTTCCCATATCGGTCCATCTGTATTGTCAAACGCGTCGAACCTCCTAGCATCTGGGCTCATCTGGAGCCATATTCGAAAAAGGTAAATGGGAAAAAGACCGGACGCACGGCGCCAAACCGCCTCCCTTCATTCGTGGGCGCCGAATTGATTTTTCGATAACACGGTCCTGCGACCGGCTATGGAGCAGGAGCTCCACACGCAGCGGTCTTGGCCCATCGAAAAATGTTCCTCGCTAGCCGCTCATGATGAGACGTCGCTGCCGCTCCTCATCCACCACCAAAAGGACTTGCCTGCTGCTGCGCAGCATCAAGTGGCTTTTGGTCCCCCGCCTTGGTAAGGCGGAACGGCTTTCGCCGTCTCTAAGACGAAAACACGAAGGGAAAAAGACCGGGCGGCTTGAGGCCAGTCTTTTAGCGATACAGCGTCGCAGCATCACGGCCTATATGTTGTCTTTTGCTTGACAGCTAGAGCCGAAAGACACGGTCCAAGTCCAGGTCTTCTTTCTTTTTTCATTAAGTTACTGCCTCACTAAAATACGGTCCCTATTCCGCGCACATTCTGGTCTTACACAGATTACAATCTTCTCATTTTCTTTCAACTTTATTTGTCACAATGCGATTTTACAGTCTTTTTAACCTGCATGTAAAGACGTTTGTATTTTCAAAATTTTCATTACAATTATGCTTGCGTGGCTCTTTCTTTTTGGGTATCATATAGGAAGAGAGCAACTTTTTCATTCATGGTTTTACATTTTTTATCACATTTTTTGAACTTCAATTTCATGGACCCAGTGTAACCAAGAAGGAGAGACGCACAATGAAGCAAACCAAGATGATGGATGGAAACACAGCGGCAGCCTATACATCCTATGCTTTTAGTGATGTAGCGGCCATCTACCCCATTACGCCGTCGTCCCCCATGGCAGAGGTGACGGATGAATGGGCTGCCTATGGCAAGAAAAACATGTTTGGCCGCCCTGTCGAACTCATGGAAATGCAGTCTGAAGGCGGTGCCGCCGGTACGGTTCACGGCAGCCTCCAGGCCGGAGCGCTCACAACGACCTACACGGCTTCCCAGGGGCTGCTCCTTATGATTCCCAATATGTTCAAGATTGCCGGCGAACTGCTCCCCGGCGTATTCCAAGTGGCAGCCCGTACGATTGCAACGAGCTCCCTCAATATCTTTGGTGACCACAGTGACGTCATGGCCTGCCGTCAGACGGGATTTGCCATGATGGCCTGCGCTGGTGTCCAGGAGGTCCTCGATCTTTCGGCCGTATGCCACCTGTCGGCTATCCGCGGCCGCGTTCCCTTCCTCAACTTCTTTGATGGGTTCCGTACGTCCCACGAAATCCAGAAGGTTGAGCTCCTTGATTATGATGATCTCAAAAAATTGGTGGACCAGGACGCCCTCGCTCGCTTCCGCCGGGAATCCATGAACCCCGATACACCAGTCATCCGCGGTACGGCCCAAAACCCGGACATCTACTTCCAGACCCGCGAGGCCGTGAATCAATTCTATGAAGCCCTACCGGAAGTGGTTGATGGCTACATGAAGGAAATCAGCAAACTCACGGGGCGCGACTATCAGCTTTTCAACTACACCGGTGCGCCTGATGCCGAACGGGTCATCATCCTCATGGGAAGCGGTGCCCAGACGGCTGAGGAAGTAGTGAAGATCCTTGCTGGTCAAGGCGAAAAAGTCGGTGTCCTCAATGTCCACCTTTATCGGCCTTTCTCCGTGAAACACTTCCTCTCCGCCCTTCCGGAAACGGTGAAAAAGATTGCCGTTTTGGACCGCACAAAGGAACCGGGCTCCGACGGGGAACCGCTCTATCTTGATGTGCGCAATGCCTTCTATGAAAGTGACCGCCGTCCTGTCATTGTAGGCGGACGCTATGGCATGGGCAGCAAGGAATTCTATCCCGGCGACGTTCTCGCTGTTTTTGACAACCTGAAACTTGATGCGCCGAAGAACCACTTTACGGTGGGCATCGTCGATGATGTGACCCACACGTCGCTTAAAAAGGAAAAATCCCTCGACATTACGCCCAAGGGTACGCGCAGCTGCCTTTTCTGGGGCCTTGGGAGCGACGGCACGGTCGGCGCCAACAAGAGTGCCATCAAAATCATTGGCGACAAGACGGACATGTATGCCCAGGGCTATTTTGCCTATGACTCCAAAAAATCCGGCGGCATCACCATTTCCCACCTGCGCTTTGGTCACGATCCCATCCATATGCCGTTCCTCATCAACTTCGCGGACTACATCGCCGTCCACAATCCGTCCTATGTCCGTCTCTACAATGTGCTAAATGGAATCAAGGAAGGCGGCACGTTCCTCCTCAACTGCGGCTGGAGCGGGGAAGAACTCGATACGCGTCTGCCCGGTCAGCTCAAACGCGTCATTGCTGAAAAGAAGGTCAACTTCTACACCATCGATGCCGTAAAGATTGCCCGCGAGATCGGTCTTGGCGGCCGCATCAACATGATCATGCAGGCAGCCTTCTTCAAACTGGCTGATATCATTCCCATCGACGACGCTGTCGCCTACCTTAAGGAATCCATTGAACATACCTATGGCAAGAAGGGCCAGGATGTAGTCGACATGAACGGCCGCGCTGTCGAAGCCGGCGTCAAGAACCTCGTCAAGGTCACGGTTCCTGAAGCCTGGAAGGACTGCACGGACGAGGAGCTCTATCCGAAGACAGGCAACGCCTTTGTCGATCAAATCATGATGCCCATGAACCAGCAGGAAGGCAATACCCTTTCCGTCGGGCAGCTCATGGATCAGGCCAACGGTACGTTCCCGTCAGGCACGACAAAATATGAAAAACGCGGCATTGCTGTCATGGTACCGGAATGGCAGATTGAACACTGCATCCAGTGCAACCAGTGCGCGTCCATCTGTCCGCACGCGGCCATCCGACCGGTACTCCTCACGAAGGAAGAAATGGAAAAATCCGGCGTACCGGCGAAACCCGCCCTTGGTGCCAAGGACCTTTATTTCCGCATTGCTGTGTCGCCCATGGACTGCCAGGGCTGCCGCAACTGCATCGACGCCTGCCCGGCCAAGGAAAAGGCCCTCGTGGCCAAACCGCTTGATACGCAGCGCCATCTGGCTGACGCTTGGAACTACTTCATGGAAGACGTCACGCCAAAGAAGAACCCCATGAACAAATACACCTTAAAGGGCAGCCAGTTTGAAAAGCCGCTTCTTGAATTTTCCGGTGCCTGCGCCGGCTGCGGTGAAACGCCGTACGCCAAGCTCGTAACCCAGCTCTTTGGCGACCGCATGATGATTGCCAACGCTTCGGGCTGCTCCTCCATCTGGGGCGGTTCCGCACCGAGCATGCCGTACACGAAGAATGCCGCTGGTCATGGTCCGACTTGGGCCAATTCCCTTTTTGAAGACAACGCCGAATACGGACTTGGCATGCATCTGGGCACCCAGGCCTGCCGTAAGCAGATCACGGATATCATGACGGGGCTCATTGAAGAAGGCCAGATTTCCACGGAACTCAAAAATGCCATGGAAGACTGGATCTGCCACCGCGATGAAGGGGAAGGGAGCCGTGAACGGGCCGATCGCCTGACAGACCTTCTCGAGAAAGAAAAGGCCGGCAATGAAACGCTGGAGCACCTCTACGAAAATAAGATCTACTTTGTCAAACGTTCCCAGTGGGTCTTTGGCGGCGACGGCTGGGCTTATGATATCGGCTACGGCGGCGTAGACCATGTCCTTGCCATGAACCGCGATGTCAATATCCTCGTCTTTGATACGGAGGTCTACTCCAACACGGGCGGACAATCGAGCAAATCGACGCCGACGGCAGCGGTTGCCAAATTTGCCGCCAGCGGCAAACGGACAAAAAAGAAGGACCTAGGCATGATGGCCATGAGCTATGGCTACGTCTATGTGGCCCAGATCAACCTCGGCTATGACAAGAACCAGGCCATCAAAGCCATCAAGGAAGCCGAAGCCTATCCGGGACCGTCGCTAATCATCTGCTATGCACCGTGCATCAACCACGGCATCAAACGCGGTATGGATCATTCCTTCATGGAAGCCAAGGCGGCTGTGGAATGCGGCTACTGGATCAACTATCGATATAACCCGGAGCTCAAAGCTGAAGGGAAGAAAGCCTTCTTCCTTGACAGCAAGGCCCCGACAGGTGATTTTGAAGCCTTCCTCCGTGGAGAAGTCCGCTATGCCTCCCTCGAACACGAATTCCCCGATGTCGCAAAGGAACTCTTCAAGAAGACCAAGGAAGATGCCATGGCGCGGAGAGCCCTGTACGAACGGCTCGATGCAGAATGAAGAAAGGCTCGGATAAAGAGTGAGGTAATGTAAAACGCAGCGTCCACTGGGCGCTGCGTTTTTTGGTGTGAGGCTGCCACGAGCCTGCGGCTCTAGCTTTCTCGCACCTACGGTGCTGGCTGTCAAGCGAAAAGACCGTAAGGGAAAAGACCAGGAGGTGCCGCCCCAAACCGCCCTCCTCATCCACCACCCACTCCCGCAAGCTTGCTCGGTGGATACCCCCCCGCCTTGGTAAGGCGGATCGGCATTCGCCGTCTCTAAGGCAAAAGATTCGGAGGCAGTTCGTGCTGAGAATAAAGGTATTGCCTAGTGATTTTTGCACTTAGTATAGAAAAGCCAATAGAAGGTCATTGATAGCAAACTATGCAGAATCAACTAAAAAGACTTAACCCGAAAACGCGCTTTGATTCGAGGTAAGGCTTACTTTTTTATTTTTTTCTTTAGGTTTGGTGCTCCTGCATCGAACCGTTCCTGTCGGGTCTTTTCGCCTTAGGACTCGACTCGTAGAGTCGATCCGCCCCGCCAGGGCGGGGGACCGAAAGCCGCATGTTGCCTCATTAAAATGAGGCATGCGTGCCCTTTCGGCGGTGGATGAGGAGCGCAGCGACGTTTCCTTGCGAGCGGCTAGCGAGGCATATCCGCCCGGGTTTCGAAGGACGCTTTTGGAGCGGAAGTCCGAGAAACATGTTTAAGGGCGGATTTAATTCGGCGCCCACGACCAATAGGAAGACGGTTTTGCGCCGGCCTCACAGTGCCTTCTCCCCCTCAATTTCGTGACAGCACGGTAGCCATGCGGTATAATAGACTTCCAACTACAATCCTACGGAGTGATCACAGTGGAAGAACGGACCCACGGACCGAGACGGGATACACGAACACGCAAGCCGATGACGCCGCAAGAGCGGCGCAATCTGCTCTACAAGCGCTGGCGAAAGGCAGAGCAGCAAAAGGTCGATGCCAAGGAACTGCGGGACCCTACAACCTGCGACATGGTTGTCTTTGACCTTGAACTGGCTGGCTACGCCGAAGATGATATCATAGAAATCGCTGCCATCAGGGTAGATTTCTTGGGCCGACAGACAGCTGTTTTTCGAGAGCTTATCCGACCTAGGACGAAGATCAGCAAACGCGTTACGGAGATGACGGGCATTACGCGGGACATGGTGAAGGATAAACCTCAGCTCCCTGAGGTCCTAAAACGGTTTTTTGCCTTTGTGGAAGGCAGTGCCGTCATGGGGCACGATATCGGCTACAACGATATCATGGCCATCAACCTTGCCTGTCGCCGTTACGGCATGAAGGCCTTCCGCCCGCCTTTTTTAGATACGTCGCGCCTCATCCTGCGCCACCTATCCCGTGAGGCCGTAGGCGGAAAAACAGGCCTTGCAGCGCTCCTCGCGCACTTCAATATTCCCATCCATCGCCATCATGAAGCCCTGGCCGACTGCGAAGCCACGCTTCTTCTTTATGAAGCCGTTGCAAAGGAAATCAGGAAACAAAAAAGGTTCTTTGTCAAATTTTGGGGTGCTAAAGTGTCTATGCACTCCTGG